>PUNP01000268.1 GCA_003551785.1 Candidatus Brocadiaceae bacterium
CTGAATCATGAACAGAATAGGTATAGACCTGGGTGGGACAAAGATAGAAGGCATAGTGCTTGACCCCGAAGGCAAAGAGCTTTGCCGAAGACGGTTGGCGACCGAGCAGCATGACGGCGGCTATGAGGGAATACTGAATCGTATCCGCCATCTCTATGACATGCTGGCGGACCGTGCCGGAGCCCCCAATACATTCGGCATAGGAACGCCCGGCGCAATTTCCCACAAAATACGTGAGGGCAGCAGTGAAAACAGCCGAGTTGCATCCGACCTCCTTGTTGATATGGTGGAGCGGGGGATCAGGGCTGATCGCCATAGCGAAAGTTATTGCCTGTGAAAACACGGAGATCAAATTTCAGCAGTTCGGACATCTCCTCAACAACATCCATTTACGTGTTCGGAGTTCACTACAGAACCACAATGCAACATAATATATATTATCGGACGTTATATGGAAGTTTCCAGGCTAACCTCCCCCCGTCCCGCCCGTCTCTTTAATTTTGAGAGTTTGACATAACCATGTTTTTCTGGTATCATCGATTGTGTTTGATCTCACAGCGTTAATTAAAAAATTCAGGGAATTACCATGAAAAAATTTATCTTCAAAAAAGGGTTGCCAATCGGGATCGTCTTGGGTTTTACACTCGGCATTTTACTTGGACCTCTGGTGGCTTTCTCCGGCTCTGGAAATGCAAATAGCAGCCGGGAAAAATGGCAGCAGGAATTTTTCACCCCCCTGCTATGGGCCGTCCATCACATTGAAAACCACTATATTGAGGAAGTAACGCCCCGGCAACTGCTGCGCGGTGCATACAGCGGCATTATGAGCGAACTTGACAGATACAGTTCCTACATTCCCGCTGAAAGACTGGATCAGTTTGAAGAAGACACGCACGGTGAGTTCGGCGGACTGGGCATACAAATAACATTCGATCCGATGAAAAAGATCCTGCGCGTTGAAGAACCAATACCCGGAACCCCCGCTTTTCGCCAGGGTGTTATGGCAAGCGATATAATAACCAAAATATTTGATTACCCGACGGATAAAAAATATAAAGCCTCTGAACTGGAATCAATACACGAAGCCGTTCGGATACTGCGCGGCGAACCCGGAACTAACGTGCGCATAACGGTAATCCACGAAAATACCGGCGAGGAAAAAGAATTCCTCATAACGCGAGAACTTATCGAAATCCCGGGCGTACAGGCCCCGGCAATAGTAGATGAACAATACGACATCGGTTATATCTATGTCCCGACATTTCACGAACGCACAATTGAAGATCTGAGAAAAGCCGTGAATGAACTCCGGGAAAAAGGCATGCGAGCACTGATACTTGACTTTCGATTCAATCCCGGCGGGCTGCTTTCAAGCGCCATTGAAGTAAGTGATATGTTCATGGAAGATTCCGTCGTTGTCAGCACGGACGGCCGAACAAGCCCCAAAGAAGTTTTCAGAACCCGAACCGACGACGTTCTTACCAAAGCACCCATTGCCGTGCTGGTCAACAGATACAGCGCAAGTGCCTCCGAGATATTTGCCGGTGCGATAGCCGACAACAACAGAGGAATTATCATAGGCGAAACCACATTCGGTAAAGGTAGTGTACAGACGGTCTTACCGCTTCAGAACAGAGAAGGAGCGCTGAAGCTCACCACTTCCGCTTACTACACCCCCAGCGGCGTGTCAATTGAAGAAAAGGGTATCGTGCCGCATATCGAGATCAAGCTCGGCGATGAAGATAACCGTCGGCTGGCCAGAAGGCTTTCCGACATAAATCTGAGATATCCCGATCCGGACGAAGATGATTCAGAAAAAAACGGAAGCGATCCGGACACAAAAGCCCCCGACGCAGCAGACGAGAACGATTTTGAGGACGTTCAGCTTCTGAGAGCGACCGACGTGTTGAAAGCGCTGCTGATAAGCGGCGGTTTCTGAGATGCCGTCTGCGTTTTCTCTTCATGAGCCCCCCGGGATGAAAAGCGGTCATTCGCGACTTTTTCTCTTTTCCCATAATATCACGGATCAGCTGTTAACAGCCGCTTCAGCCATTGCTTCAATGTTTTGAGGTGGAACGTTTGGAAGTAAGGCCTCGTGGCTGGGGCTTATCACAAAACAGGGTCCCAATAGTTTTTTTAGCCTGTCAACTTCAGCTTTTACCTCTTCCGGATTTCCGTTTACCAATAACTGCTGTGTGTCAACGCCACCCATGAAAACGATTCGGTCTTTGAAATCACGAGCAAGCACCTCGGCTTGCATGTTCGCCGCTTGTGCCTGGATCGGATGCAGGCAGTCTACCCCCGCACCTATTAAACGATCAATGACCTTGTGTATAGCCCCGCATGAGTGTAATAAAGCCTGATAACCGTGTTTATGTGCCTGAGTTGTGAAACGCTTAAACCATGGCATAATAAACCGGTCAAACTGTTCCGGGCCACAGATCAGATCAAGTTGGGTGCCAAAGTCGTTGCCGAAAAAGAAACCATCGATCATGTCGCCCGCCGCTTCAAAAAATCGCTCATTTGCCTCATAGTAAAAATCACAAACTCTGTTAGTCACGGCCTCTACGATTTCCGGATGGGTATACATCTTCATCATATAACTTTCCATTCCCAAAAGGTCCATGATATTATGATAGAAGCAGGTCCAGAAACCGCTGGCGCGGTAAAAATCTCCCGTATTACGCAAAACTTCGAGACATGTGTCAAAGTTCAGATAATCCGGATTGGGCCAGGGAAATCGATCAATTTCGGCCATATCCTCGCAATCAGCCAGCGGGGCCTTCTGGCCCTGTTTATCGAGGCCGGCGCCAAACATTTCATATCCGCGTGGATCACAATAGGCATCTTCGAAATGCTGTGGACATATCCAACGCAGGTCATCTTCAAGTTTCAGCCGCAGTTCTTCCTCTTCTTCCGTGCCAAAGTATTTGTGCAGAATCGGCCAGGTCTCGGGATGTGGTTTTCCCAACCAAAACCCGCATCGATCTGCCGGCTTACCCGAAATGATCTTGCGAATTCTTTCTCGACTCGTCATCCCGCTCCTCCCTCCTTTTAAATAGATATTAAGGCTCCTGCAAAATTAACTAACCATATTCTTTTTAACGGCTTATATGCGCCGTTTCACTTGCAAGTTCCTCCAGGGGATGTTATAATGTAACTTGTTGATATGAAAGTTTTTAACATTCTAACACCCCCCTTAATGGAGGAAAAAAGATGTTCACTTATCAGACGTCTTTGCTCTACAACTATCAGGCGATTCTCGAAGCTTCCGGGTTCTACAGAAAGTATTATGCGCTCTTCAGTTCTCTCGATCTAAGTGACCTGCCGGATAAAACATACGACGGGCCTGGCCGAAAACCATATTCCATACATGCCATGATAAGAGCTTTCGTCGTCAAGCACCTGGAAGAAGTCAAAAGCGTTCCCAAGCTGATTACCTTCCTTGATGCTCATCCCATGCTTACCGAGATGTGCGGATTTTCAATGGCTTCCATACCCGATGAGTCGCAGTTTTATCGTTTCCTCGACAAAATGAAAAACCGATCTCTGGAAAACCTTCATCACAAAACCAATAAGGAACTTATTCGCCAGGGCATTGTCAGCCTCGATCAGTTCGCCATCGATTCAAAGCCTGTTATGGCGGCTACAAAACACAACAACCCCAAAAACCCCAATCGCAGCAAGGACAAAAACAAAAAGATAAGACGCAATCCGCAAGCCACGCTCGGCTACTACAGCTATGTTGAAAGAGCCGACGGCTCCAAAAAAATCGAATGTTTTTGGGGTTACAGAACACATGTCATCGTTTCCAAAGAGGGCATACCACTTGTTTCAACCACTCTGCCAAACAACCAAAAGGATTTCTATGTTGCTAAGCGTCTTATCAGAAAACTCAAAAGAATATACAAATTCAAAAAAGGAGCCATATTCATTGCCGACAGCGCTTATGACGTGCGCAGCGTATATAACTTGATCGTCAAAGAGATGAAATGCAAAGCATATATACCCCTTAACCCCCGCAATACCCAGGAGCCGAAAACATTCGGTCCCGGCGGCGCTCCGCTATGTGAAGCCGACATTGAAATGTATTACTCCGGTACTTGGACTGAAGGGCCACGGCAGCGAGTTAAATTCCGATGCCCTTTAAAAAGCAGTAAAAAGATCGCAGTCAAATTTCCTGACGGCTGTCCGGTCAATAAAGAATGCTTCTCACAGGGCAGAGCTTATGGATGTACAAGCTATCTGGATGTTACTGACGATCCACGCAAGCAGGTGCCCCGCAAAACCGAAGGTTTCAAAAAGACCTACAAAGAGCGCATAGTAGTCGAACAATACTTTTCCCGCCTCGGTGATCGCGAAGTGGATCAGACCACTCACTACAAGCTGCGGCGGGTCAAAAATCAGATGAGTATAGCACACCTTTCCGCAAGCCTGATAGCTCTGGCTGCTGTAAATCTGGGGTGCAAAGAAAAGATACGGTGCTACCGCACCTTTGCTCTTGCAGCCTGACAACCTGAGACGCCTGATTTTCAAAGAACTTTTGGGCTTTCCATAGGGGCGGTATGTCTCAACATGCCCCAAATCGCACTGAAAAGCCTCATGTCGCGCTAAATCTACCGTTCCCGTTGCTTCTTAACCATCTTTCTCTTCTCATGGCGCTGCACTGCTGTTAAATTCCGAATTTTGCAGAACTCTAATAGCAAATAGTATACTGCTGAAATTATCGGGGTAATATGGAATGGTATTTTCATCGGTATCGATCGTAATCCTTACATATCCATCAAATCCGTATTCTTCGAAGGGGTTCGGAGCGCCCTGCGGGTCCCATTCAACGATTTCATCCGAACACTCTCGCCATTCTTCCACCCCTTCATCGTACCAATAAACGCCATCCGGATTATCGTGATACCCCATCTCATATACTATTTCTGACATACCGTCATCTTTTACGACACGCAGTACCGAATAGGAAGCCGGAGACTCATGACCGGGTACGCCGGCCGGCACTACATCCAGACCAGTAGCAAAGACCGTCCCCCCGATCGGAGTGACGGCGATGCCGTAACGTAAGTCCTCAGCCCGAAGGCCGTCACGGGCAAACGAACCGCTGCCGACGCCTGTAGTTTCCGACTCAAGCCAGCAGTCAAAATCCACATTTTCTGAAACGTTATCGCCTTCTTCATGCCCCGGGCCATCCATATGCCCCCACCAGTTGTAAGTCGCAATAAGTTTTTCATTCTCGCCAACAGATTTATCGCCGAACCAATAGACACCCCAAACATTATTGTAGATATTATTATTTATAACCCTGGTATTTGTGGGAAACACGGTACTGGCGTTTTCATCTTCAATACCCGTTATGCCGGCGAAAGTACTGCCTATTATCGTATTGTTTACAATTTTGGTCCCGTGTGCCTCACCATTAATCAGAATGCCGTCAATATTATTTTCTATACTGTTTGCGGCTATAGTAGTGTTTTCCGCATCCCTAACCTCTATTCCGACAGTGCTGCCCGGAGTGCCATCGAGTATATTATCGGTAATATTAACATTATCACCAATAACAACGATACCCTTTTCGCTAAAGTTGGATATCCAAAATCCTTTAAACGTCACATTGTCCGCTTTGATTAC
>PUNP01000868.1 GCA_003551785.1 Candidatus Brocadiaceae bacterium
AATAGAATCATTCCTTCCCCACAAACTCACCGATGATGTGAAAGGTAAACTGCGGGTGGCAGGCAGGTCCGATCCAGCCGGTTCGGGGGATAAATCCACCCCCGACCAGGCGGCCTGTCCGGTCTCAGCACGGCGCCCCGAAGCCGGGCAGGCGGCATAAGAGCCCGGGAGCCACGGCAGAAAATCAAACCCATCAGAACCCGTTACCGCTTATTTTCTTTGCGCCTTGGCGTCTTTGCGTTAAAATGTCCTGATGGGGGACGGGGTTTACTGAGGATTTACCAATAAGCAAGTGGTTAGTTGCATAAGTCCGCATAATGTATTTGGTAGACCCGTTGCCTCCTCACCACCGTGCCCTGTGCCGGTGGTGAGGTCCCGTAGTTCACTGAGGACTTACCAACATTTGGCTTATTTATGCAACTAAGCACTAGTGCTTCAATCAACCGGCCGGTACAAGAACGGTCGGCGGAACATACCGCCATTGTGGTGCTCGGTGTGCACGCGCAGGGTGATGTCGTTCTGACCCGGCTCCAGCTCGCCCGCCAGGTCAACGTCCCAGTTGAAGCTGTAGCAGTTGTGCCACCACATCGGGTTTTGCTCCCTATGCGCAACCAGGTATCCATTCACATAGAGCCATGCCTCATCGAAAAGGCCCGGGAAGTGTATATGCACGTTTCCATCGGCCTGGCCAGCGTCCAGATTCACCCGGGTTTTATACCAGTGAAAGCCCGTGAAGCACTGCCAGTCGGGGTGGAGCACGCCCTGGGCCTGGGCGTAGAGATCGGTGCCCAGCATCTCCCACTCGGTGGTCGGGTAGTCCTTGCGCGCTTCGGGATCGGCGTAATTATCACTGTTCTGCTCCCAGTAGCTCAGATCGGCCTCCTTGCGAGCGAAACCGCGTGGCAGGCCGGTGTCGTTCGGGTCGCGCCGGTAAGCCCATTCCAGCGGCAGCATCTTGACCAGTTCACCTTCAGTGCCGTCGGTTTTTTCCCTGAGCTCCACATACTGTGCCACTTCGTTGTTGAACCAGGGGCCCACGGTCTCGGAAGGTTCTTCCGGATTTTCCGGAGCCGGTATGCCGGCGATCACGCCGGTGGTAAAAGTAGGGTTCATCTCCGCCAGTTCGACCCTCGCCTCGAGCGCTTCCCTGCCGGCTTCCTCCGCTCCGGCATAGTCACCTTCACGTGCGCCTCTGCGCACCATAGTGGTGTATCCGTCGATTACCTCAAAACTCTTTTCGGTGAACCTCATCCTTTCCAAGTAGAGTTCTTCGTTGCGCGAAAGGTTCTCCCGGTCTCCGGCGCGCAGATCGGCCACGGCATCTTTACCGTCTTCCAGATGTCCCCGCAGCTCTTCCACCAACTCGTCGGTATAGACGGCGGGTATGAGGTAGAACTCATGTTCTTTGACGATGCTCTCTTCCCACACGTCGAATATGGCGTCCCAGTACCGGGCCATAGGTTCGGTCGCCGGGCCATAGAAGCGCCGGTAAAAATCATCCAGAAGCTCGTCAACATCGAGGTCGGGATTCCACATGAGCTGACCCCGGATGTAGAAATTGGTGAATGTGGTGGCTATAGCCCCGCGGGTTTCGGTTCGGAAACCGAGAATATCCGCGTCACGGTAATGTTTGACATCGCGGCGGAAGGCCTGGTGTGCGGGATTGGGCAGGTCGCGCCATACCAGCATACTCTGATCATAGTCGTAGATTTGCACGCGGCCGTCCATGAACTCGGCCCATTGGTACATCATCTCCCGATACTCTTCCCTGGGCGGAGAGCGATGGTCGTCCATATGGTGGATGGGATCGATATCTATAGGCGCCAGCGTAGCCACCAGCGGCGATTCGGCGTAGAGATCGCGCTGAGGCGGAATCGTAATGTTGCCGTAGGACAGGAACGTAATGGTGGATTCGCTGTCGGGGTGCTCATCAAGCAGCCTGCGCGCGACACCATTGTAGAACGTCATGAAGTTATCGGTCAGCATCTGCGTCATGAAATACTTATCGAACATATTCGCCCTGAGTTTTTCATCGAGATCGGAATCCGATTCATACGTACCGTCGTCCATACCGAGGCGTATATTTCCACCTGCAGCAAACTGGTCCTTGAGCTGATCGGCCACGTGCTCTATCGTTTCGGGGTCTGCTATGGGAACGTTGAATGCGGTGCCGCCTTCGGGGATCAGGTCCTCGACATATCTTCCCAGCGCGTGGGCGGCGACAAATCCTTCGTGATTTACGAAATTACGTCTTTCAAAATCGATGTATCCCTTATCCGATGCATTCCAGGCCCTCCAAATGTGCCGCACTTCAAACGGAGGGGCGTGGGTATGGTCGAGTTCCTCCACGACGATGGTGTCGCGTTCCGGTATGCACTCGCCGAACTCAGTCGGCATAAACCACCGGCACCCCCATTCCTGAAGCAGTCTGGACACTGCAAAATAATGGCTTCGGGTATTAGAACCGGCAATATACACGCGATTACCCTCGCGCAGAAGCGTTACGCCGTCGGCGCGTTCGACTCCGTCTCTGCTGCGTTTGCCGACGACAAACGGGTCGGGTTCTATGACATCCTCAAGCCGCTGCTCGAGTTGTGGTTCGGTTCTCAGGGCAAGTTCTCCGATGATGAAGACCGGCGCATCGCCCTCGAATGCCGTTTCGATCTGCTGCGGATCATCGATGATCTCGGGCCGGGCGCCGCTCATGAGCTCGATATAATACGCGAGGTCTTCGGCGGCTTCGCGTTCTCTCTGGCGATCCTCAACTTCGGCGGTTTCTGCATCAACGCAGATAAGCGTTTCGGTCCGGCCATTTTCCACGATTAAAAGTGAGCCGGCACGGGCATAAGAGGTCAGAACGCCCACCATCCCCACACTCAGAACACACATCACAATGCTGCTCCATCCCGAAAATATCCTGGTAAAACTCATATACACTCTCCTTATTCTTAATCAAACATCTAACAAACTTACTCAAACTTCAGTTTCAACACATGTTCGCCCCGCATTACATTCCCCCGGTCAAAAAGCGATTAAGCTTCCATAATTTACTTATAAGTTTTCAGTCATCGGGGCTCAATGAGAACTTTACACTAACTGTTTAGTAATATGGGCAAAAAAAAGTTGGCAATTTGGGGGGATTGTACTTATCTTAAAACTTTCTGTCAAATCGCAACAAGATTGAATCATCAAATACAGCTGGCAATCCCAGTGGTGGTTCGTAAATATTCAGTGAACCACCTTGGGACTCGCCTAACTTCATCTACCGCTCCGATTGGCCTAAACTTACAACCAACAAAGGAAGGTCATTCTATATCGAGTTCCCTTGCAGCTTGAGACCCTTCGGGAATAATGACAATTTCTGCCCTGCGGTTTTGTCTGCGGCCTTCGGCAGTATCATTGCTGGCTACAGGGTTGGTGTCAGAGAATCCCACGGCCCTTATTCTCTGTTCTCTAAAGTTATGATTGTCGATCAGATAATGCAGTACGCTGACAGCCCGGGCGGCTGAAAGTTCCCAATTGGACTTCCAGTCTGAATAAGTTATAGGTTCGCTGTCGGTATGTCCTCTGATTTCAATATAGGCATCGGGAAATTGGCTTTGTATCTGCCGTGCGGCACGACCCAAAGCTGATCGCCCGTCGCTGGTAAGGTCGGCACTCCCGCTAGCGAACATCACGTCGGTAAGCATAGTAACTTTATAGGCGCCCGATTCATGCGTGGATGTTTGCACATCATCACCAATTCCGGCCTGGAGTCTTTCCATTTCCTGCTGCATTTCCTGGTGTGATTGCATGAGAGCGTGTTTCTGCTGTTCAGACTCCTGGATTTGTCCTTCCAGTTCAGAGATTCTTCTTTCTCTCTCCTGAATCCTGGCCTCAAAATCACCGGAACCGTCGCCAATCGCATAGGGTTCATCATAATAGTACTGTGTCGCCAACATACCGCTGGTCATACCCAAACTGGCGCCGAGCAAGCTCCCGGGGATCATACCAACCGTGGAAGCGTTGCCGGCTCCGGCACCGATGACGCCACCAACTACGGTCCCCATAGCCATACCTTCCTGGGTTCTGGTGGTATTTTTTTCAACTCCGCTACAACCAATCAATAAACCTGCAAATACTGCTGATACTAATAAAAAACTCAATTTCCTGTTAAATCTCATCCTAAGCCTCCTATCATTAAAGCTCATTTTTTTTAAAGTTTACTTTATGATAATCTTTTTAGCTGTCACAATGCAAGAACATCCCGGTTAACGGACACGACTGAATGCCTATCCAATATTATAACATATACTTAAACATCACCAACATTCATTTTAAAATAAACTTAAAAACTGATGGGTGTGCGGAGTTGGTATTAAAAACTCAATTCCTTTTAAGCCTAAAAATATAGTGGGTTGGCGGAAAAGGCAATAACAGGTTCGCAGTGAGCCCTTTCAAGGGCTCCGGAGTCCGGAAATTGTTACGCGATCCCCGGGACGCTTGAAAGCGTCCACTACGAGCCGGGTTTTCAGGCGTGCCCCCAGGGGCTTTCAACTTGTTTTTGTGGTTCACCGAGGACTCACTATTGACAAAAAAGAGACAATCCCGGATAATGGGTGACTGTAAATCTTCATTGAACCACGTCTCTCCCCGGAAACGTCAAAAGGCGTTTTCAGCGTTCATGGATTAAAAATAAGACGTGGTTTACCGTGGACTTACGATAAGCCCTAATTGTCGTTTGATTCGTAGAAAAATTGTGTACTGTACAACATATTATACTGATATCAGGCGGGAATAGCAAAAATAATGCTTTTTAATTTAACCCGCTTAGCAACCTCATGAAAAAAGAAGTCGAAAAAAAACTAAGTTCCATGCGATTGTATGGGATTATCACAGATAAACACTGCAGATTATCATGGTTGGAAACCGCAAAGGCTTTAATAGGTAAGGTTGATGTATTGCAGTTGCGTGAAAATGAGCTTCCAGGTTCTGAGCTTTTAAGGCGTGCAAAGAAGCTAAGAGAGTTGACGGATGGGACGAAGACCCTGCTCATAATAAATGACAGGCCGGATATAGCATTATTGGCTGGCGCTGACGGGGTACATGTCGGGCAGGATGATCTGCCGGCATCGGAAATCAAGCGTATTTGGGGCGAGAAACTGATTATCGGCCTTTCAACTCATACATTGGAGCAGGCACGTCAAGCGGAGAAAATTGGAGTGGATTATATAGGTATAGGTCCGATTTTCGCTACAGATACTAAAAATATAAATCGTGGAAACGGTATAAAATACCTTAAAAGTGTTTGTCGTAATTTATCTTTACCCCATGTTGCTATCGGTGGGATAAACGAGCAAAATGCCCGGTTAGTTATCCGGTCCGGCGCTCAATCAATCGCAGCCATATCGGCGCTTTGCGATACCGGTTCACCTGATGAAGCCGCCACAAGACTCCTGACCTGTCTCAAAAACGTATAGTGGCCGAAAAGACAATAATGCAGCTTTAAGTGCAACCGCGCCCCTTCCGGGGCGCATTTATCTTTGTATCTTTTAATACCCCTGGTT
Organism: Candidatus Brocadiaceae bacterium; assembly: GCA_003551785.1. Next base: position 5,547 of record PUNP01000868.1, read on the forward strand.
AAAACCAGGGGCTACCTAACCTCGCCCCGCTGGGGCGAAAACAGAGACATTGCCCCGGACGGGGCAATGTACGGTAGCCTCGGGTTTC
>PUNP01000019.1 GCA_003551785.1 Candidatus Brocadiaceae bacterium
CCATACTGCCATGGCCGCCGAAGGAAGACGACAGAAAACCCGTCATCGTATCTTACACGCATATGGAAACTTCTCAGGGGGCCAGTGTATGGCTGGGCACACACAATTTTGGGCTGGCCCGCTTCGATAAAACGGGGGACGGATGGGCCAGCCGGTGGTATTCGGCCCCCCAGGGAATCCCCCGTCAAATCACCCATTTGGGGTTTTGCCGGATCGGCGGAAAGAAAAAACTGCTTGTGGAGGGACTTGAGTCCGGAACTGTCTCCGATGAGGAGAGTGGCGAAAAAAGGTCCGGTACACAAGCTATCCTTGCGAGTATTGACCCGAAGAACGACGAGGTCACGCTCCTGAATATCCGAAATGTTGGTTCAAATTACCGGTCGAATAAGCCTTTGGCTTTAGGGTGGCCTGACGGCCTGACCGTGCCGCTTTCGGCCTACGATGGTAGATACTACGGCGAACGTGATCTGGAAAACGCCGAGATGGATAAAGTGCCTGAATCCGGCCCCGTTAAATGGGAATTTCGCAACTCCGATACGGTTGTGACCATACATCAGAAGCCGCCTTCCCGGCGATTATGGAACGTCTCGAAATCTTCTCGCCGGCTTTATATTTTTGAACTGAATAAAAATACCCTTAAACCGCGCTCTGAACCTCTGGGCAGAGGAAGCTGGTATGTTTTTGGGAGTAGAGACAAAAGACACGCTTTGTGGTCATTTGTCGACAGAATGCAGCCCGGCAACCTCCCGATTCTCCGGATCGGCCATGCTATCGGCCTGGGAAGCGATATATGGATGGGAGCAAAACCATTAAGAGGACTTGCAAGTTCAGGTGAAGGTGATTACGTTGTGATCTATCGACCGGCTCCGCAGGGCGATCCGGATTGGGATGAAAATGACCGCTGGATCGGACCGTTCACCTCTCCGGACGGTGGACCGGTCTTCGGGCTGGCATCCGATGAAGAGGGGTACGTCTGGGTTACCTGTGCCGATGCAGTGTACCGAATCGATGGACAGGAACTGATTGATTGGGCCATTGAGTCCGGACATTCCACCAGCACCGCCGGCTGGCGCCGATCCTACCAGGAGCGCCTTGACCAGGCGCCATGGAGACGACGCGTAAGGCATTTTTTCGCCGATGACGATCATGAACAGGCTCTGGACCTCATAGAGGAAGAGCTGGACGCACTGCCGGATGACGGAAAGAGCGATACCCGGGAAGAATGGGTGCATCTCCAGCTCTATCGAGCCATGGGGTTGGCATTTACTGAAAAATACCACGAGGCTATGTCTTTGCTTGATAAACTGCGCTCTCATGAATGGACCGAAAAAGTGGCCAGGTACAAGGCGGAAGAATTGCGTTTGAAAATACTTGAACTGCAGGGTCGGTGGCGGGAGGTACTCAAGGAACTCGAGCAACTGGAGGGCATGCTTGATGATAGCCGTAGATCGCCCTGGGCCGATACTATTGAGCAGGCGCGGAGGGAACTGGAAAAGGATTCCAAACTGCTTGTGGAGAACATCCCGGCCGATATGCCGCACGATATTGACACGGAGACGCTGACTATAGAGATGGGCGATGATATCAACATGGAATTGGTGCGGATCCCCGCCGGAGAGTTCATGATGGGAAGCAGCCTCTCGCCGGCGGAAGTGGTGGAACGCTACGGTGGTAATGAGCGACGGTTCACCAGAGAGCACCCCCGCCACCACGTCAGCATCACGCAGCCGTTCTACTTGGGCGTCACGCAGGTGACCCAGCAGCAGTATGAAGCGGTCATGGGAGAGAACCCTTCGGAGTTCAAAGACCCGCAGCGTCCGGTAGAAAATGTTACATGGTACGACGCCTACGAGTTCTGCCGAAGGCTAAGCGCGCATACGGGACTGACCGTGCGGCTGCCGACCGAGGTGCAGTGGGAATACGCGTGCCGGGCCGGAAGCGACTCCGTCTTCAGCTTCGGCGATAATGTGGAGGACCTGCACCGCTACGGTAACTACGCGGACGCAAGCACCGACTTTGCATGGTCGGATGCGCAGCACGACGACGGTTTTGCCGAGACGGCGCCGGTGGCGAGTTTCAGACCCAACGCCTGGGGCCTGTACGACATGCACGGGAACGTGTGGGAGTGGTGCCGGGATTGGTATGAGGACTACGACAGCACTGGTGTTTCGAGAGTCGATCCCATCGGTTCATTTCCGGGTTATTATGCCCGTCGTGTGCTGCGCGGCGGCTCCTGGCGAAGTTCTCCGCCCTATATCCGTGGGGCATACCGCGGCAAAGCCACTCCGACGCACACGACCAACCAGCACGGTTTCCGCGTAGTCGTGCTGCCGGAACAGATTGGTGAAGAATGATCCGTTACCGGGAACGCCAAGCCCCAGCTCGGCTCCGTTTAAGCCGTTGCCGTTTCGCATGGCCGACGCCTTGTAATAGGCTCTTTCAGCATAGTAACGTTCATGCACCAAAACTTGTGAGAAATTCAGTCGTAAGTCGCTGGTCGCTTGTCCTGCGCTCCCGGGTACGGCAGTTGACGTCGTTTTTTGGGCAACGCGACAAAAAAAGTGAGATCGGTTTTGATCATAGGGCCTTTTTCATAATAAGGCAGAAAAAGCGCCGGTTAGCTTATAGGAAATTTCCGACGTAAGCGGGGATTGTTGTGTACAGAAGATGCTTTTTCCGTGCAGTTATTGCATAACTTCAGCAATCTGCATATCGGTGCGGATGAGTTGATTGACAACGGTGGAGATATCCGTATTGTTTTTTTCTGCAATACGCTGTATAAAAGACAGCACCTCGTCATCCAGATAAACCGGCAGATTGAATGTGGCTTCCGGGCTGTAAAATTTGCCCCGTTCCGCGTTCGAAAAATCGTATTCTTTTTTCATGATTTTGCTGTTCGAACGTGCTTTGATAGGGTCCCATTCAAAGTTGTATTGCATAAAAAGGCTTCCGCTATTGTTACCGTTGCCAAAAAAAGCTTTGCCGTTTAGCACATAGATAATATACAACTTGTGATTTGGCAAGTCAAGTTTACGGGAGAGGAATTGGCGTTCCGGTAGGAAAAATCTTTAGCGTAAATTTTTTCAGTAACATGCTTGACTTTTGACCCGGGCCTGCGTAATATAAAGTTATAAAATAATCTCTTAGTGGCGACAGATCGACATAAAATTAGCGATGTGGAGTAACACAGACATTCTTGTCTGTGGCGTTGACGGCTTCGGGACCATAGGACTACCGACAAGCGACTAACGACAAATATCATATTAATCCCGGCGTTACGCGTTATGATATGAAATTGATATGAAATGGTGTCACCAATTCAGAAGCACCAAAATGATTATATAACAAGAGGTTACAATGTTTGAGGGGACTGAAAAAGGGGCTTACAGGCTGTTTTCAGGGGGTGTTTTCGGCTTCTAAGGTTTTTGTGATGAATTTGGAATCTCCGTCACTTGGTGAATTGTCTTTTTCTTTTTTTCGTAAATACACAATTTGTTAACGATGTACGGCCACTAAGCGCCTACGCATTTTCAGAGACTGCGCTCTGAAAATGGGGCGCCTGTCGGCGCAGTACCGCATTACGCCGAGATTAATGCGAAATCAATCGCTGGTCGTAAGTCGCTGGTCGCTAGTCCTTTAGTTTCAGAGCCGCTAACGCCACAGACAGGAATGTCTGTGTTACTCAGCATCGACAATTTTGTGTCGATGTGTGATCACTTTAAACTTAAAACTTTTCCGATTCATTCGGGTTATGCAATAGAAAAGCCTTTAATCATATCGAAGGGAGGACAATGTATGGAAGGCAAAATGGAAATAGCGGGAAGAGTTAAAACCGTGTCGCTGTATTTCCTGATCGGCTTTTTAGTGCTCACCGGGGTGTTTGCTATTTTTGAGGTGATTGCCGGTGAGTTCGGTCAGAACGAGCTCAAAGTGCTGGCTACCATGCTGGTGATTGTGCTGGCCAGTATGGGGATATTGTGCTGCAGTATGTATTCGGAAAAAAGCGGCCATGTGGTGCCGGGGTTATCCGGTACAGTGTTGGTGATTGCCGCCGCATTCCTGCTGATACTGGGGATATGGGCCGGCCTAAGAGCGGATACGTATTGGAAAACGACAGCGATCGCGGGTATATTCGCTGTAGCGTGCGCGCACGCATTGGCGCTGCTTTCCGTGCGCCTGTCGACAAAATACCTGTGGATTCGGGTTACAGCGACGGTGAATATCTTCCTGCTGGCGGCCGTGCTTTCGAGCTTCATCATATCCGAAACGATGGAGGAAAGTGCGTTCAGGCTCATGATTGTTCTTTCTATTTTAGCTGCGCTGCAGACGCTGATTATCCCGATCCTGAAAAAAGTCACCGAAACGGATGAACACGCCCGAAGCGATAAAAATCTGTCGCTGACAAGGCGTGCGGATGGGCTTTGGGAGGATATATACGGCGATGTATACTCCGTAGAGAGAAAACAGCACTCTGAAAGCGATATTAAGGGTTGATCGGCGGACAGATGTGGTGTATAATATACATCACAATGATGCACAAATGAGTCAAACTTTGGAGGTGATTATCATGTCCACATTTACCATCCATTCTCCTGATCCAGAAATTGAACGTCGCGTGCGCGAAAAAGCGCACAAAGAGAGAAGGAGCCTGAACAGTGTTTTGCAGGACCTTATCGCGAAAGGTATGGGCGAGGGGGGCCGTGGAGAACGTGATCGGCACGAAAAGTTCAGAAAATACGCTGGTGTCTGGTCGGACAAAGACGCTGAGGATTTCGACGGGGCGGTTGAGGATTTCGAGAAAATTGATGAGGGGGAATGGCAGTGAGAAAAGTTATACTCGATACCAACGCCTTCTCCGCACTTTTCCGCGGCGACGAAAAAGTTCTCAAGTCGATATCCCGTGCACAATATGTTTATGTCTCAGCGGTCGCCGCCGGCGAGCTGATGGCCGGGTTCCGGGGCGGCGCACGCTATCGGGAAAACATGGAAATCTTTGAGGAATTTCTGTCGGAGCCTGAAGTGGAATTCCTTCCGGTGACATTGGAGACATGCGATTATTTTGCCCTGATCAAAAACGATCTGACAAGAAACGGCACGCCAATACCGATCAATGATGTATGGCTTGGCGCCCAGTGTCTTGAAAACGGTGCGGTGCTCATTACCTATGACAGACATTTTACACACATACCGGGACTCCGGCTGTGGAGCGGGTGATTAGCAGCCCGGCCGAAAAGGTGCAACATAAGTTGTATAATGAGGCAAGGGTGGTTGTCATTCGTATAGCACGCATCCCTGCGTGCGCTTTGGACAGGCAAGATGCCTGTCATACATTCTGCCTGCACCTTTTCGGCCACGCCCTTAGAATAAAATGCCGATCCATAGATAGATTTACAATTAACAAGAACGGAGGAGTTTTATGAAATGGTGTCACCAATTCAGAAGCACCAAAATGATCAATCTTTAACATCTTTGATTTTCTGCCTCGGTTTTGTAACATAAAATCATGGAGTTAAAACGGTATGAATACTCAATAATCAGAAAATGCAGCACGTATTACGGTAAAAGTGCATAATAAATACAAGAAAGGGTTAAAAGTTTGCAATTAAGGAGGTTAGAATGATGAGCACA
>PUNP01000048.1 GCA_003551785.1 Candidatus Brocadiaceae bacterium
ACATAACTACCATCTCTACGCCGAATAGCAGACTTCGTTCTTACCACAACTCCCCGAACTACTTCACCTCGAGCAATATCACTTCCCGGTACTATAGTTTGAACGCTGCCCACAATAACATCGCCTACACTGGCATAACGTCTGCCTGTTCCGCCGAGTACTTTAAAGCATTTAACAGTTTTCGCTCCACTGTTATCAGCTACTCTTAGCAAAGTTTGCTCCATAATCATGACACTAACCTCAAATCGTCCAAACTAAATGATTAAATAAATAAAAATCAGAGTTCGACAGTTGCAGTTTCCGCGGACCTTTTTTTAACAGAAACCAGTCTCCACGATTTATTTTTAGAAATTGGCCTGCACTCTTCAATTTCAACCAGATCGCCTTCATTAGCTGTATTAGTAGGATCGTGAACTTTAAAAGATGAATTGTACCTTACATATTTCTCATACCTGGGATGTTTCTGCAACCTCTCGATATTAACAGTGATAGTTTTATCCATCTTCGCGCTTTTAACCAGTCCTTGTGCTCGCTTTCTCATTTTATAAAACTCACAATAAATGTGCAGTGAAAAACAGTTCTAACTACAGTTTCAACTCCAATTCTCTTTCCTTAAGAATTGTTAAAATTCTAGCTATGTCTTTTCGAATTTTCATCTTTTCAGAAGTATCAGGTTCTTCATCAGTATGGAACTCAGCCCTGAGTTGATAAAGTCTTGCTCTGAGTTCCTCAAGGCGAGAGTTAAGCTCCTGACTATCCATTTCGCGCAATTCCGTAGGTTTCATACCTTTAACCTCCTTTTGACCATCTTAGTTCTAACGGGCATTTTATGGGCAGCTCTTGCGAAAGCCTGCCTGACCAGGTCTTCAGGTAATCCGGCCAGCTCAAAAATAATCGAACCCGGTTTAACAATGGCAACCCAATCCACAGGTTCACCTTTACCCGTTCCCATTCGGGTTTCAGCCGGAGTAGCTGTCACACTCTTATGCGGGAAGACTCTCATAGTCAGCTTTCCCTCATCCCGCAAGAAATGACCGATAGTAACCCTGCCGGATTCAAGCTGATGCGAAGTAATCCAGCCCTGCTCTAAAGCCTGCAAGCCAAAGTCACCAAAAGATACACGATTCCCTCTACATGCTTTTCCTTTAATACTGCCACGTTGTGATTTACGATACTTAACTCTTTTCGGCATTTTAGCCATTTTCTGCCTCCTCTGGTAGCTTAGCACCTGGTGGTAGTAATCCGTTATTAATCCAAACCTTCACACCGATGCTTCCATATTTAGTTCCAGCCTCTGTGAATCCATAACTGATCTTTGCCTTAAAAGTATGCAAAGGAATACTTCCTCTGTGCTCGTAGACGCTCCGAGCAATTTCGGCACCTCCCAAACGTCCGGAAATCTGGATTTTAACTCCAAGCGCACCAGCATCCATCGTCACATCAGCCATATTTTTCAAAGTTCTACGGAAAGCCGACCGTCTTTCGAGCTCTCGTGCAACATCTTCGGCGACCAATTGAGCATCAAGTTCCGGTTGTGATACTTCCTGGATACTAACATCAACAGGCTGGCTGACAAGTTCCTGCAAATTAGCTTGCAACCTTTCTACTTCGCTTCCCTTGCGACCGATAAGCAAGCCGGGGCGAGCACTATGAATAATTACATTCAACAGTTCACGCGTGCGCTCAATTTGAATCTTTGAGACACCTGCGAAATCATAATTTTTCTTAATATGACGTCGAATTTTTTCATCTTCTACAACATAATCACCGAACCGTGATTTATCGGCATACCACATGGACTTCCAGTTTTCTGTGATACCTATACGTAAGCTAATTGGATTGATCTTCTGACCCATAATTCCTCCAGTCAAGTATTGTCATCAACGACTATAGTAATATGACTGCTGCGTCTGCGTTCAACGGTCGCCCTACCTCTGGCTCTTGGCCTGAAACGTCTTCTTGTGGGCCCCTCATCCGCCATAGCAGTTTTTACATACAAGTTTTCCATATCGGCAACAAGACTTTCATCGGCGTTAGCAATAGCAGACCTTAAAGTTTTGTCGACCATGGCCGACGCCCGTTTATTGGTCTGGCGTAAAATCCTTATTGCATCTTCTACATGTTTGCCACGGATCAGGTCGAGAACATATCGCACTTTCCTGGCGGAGATCCCGGCAAACCTATATTGTGATTTATATTCCATTAATATCTCTCCTCATAATAAATACCCGAACTATTCTTCAACAGCGGCTGTTGCACTGCGTCCCCGGGCATGGCCTCGAAATAATCGAGTTTGAGCAAACTCACCTATCTTATGACCAACCATATCTTCGGTAACTAAAACCTTAACGAAAGATTTACCATTATGAACCATAAAAGTATGGCCGACAAAATCGGGTATGATGGTACAACTTCGGGCCCATGTTTTAATAGGGTCCTTATCCATATTATCTTTCTGCTTCATCACTTTTTTCAACAGTTTTTCATCAACATAAGGTCCTTTTTTCAGAGATCGGCTCATTTACGTTTCCTCCCTCGGACTATCAGCCTATTGCTATATCTTTTAGGTTTTCTGGTCTTACCACCTTTTGCAGGTACACCGGTGGGAGAAACAGGATGGCGTCCGCCATTACTCCTGCCTTCTCCCCCACCCAGGGGATGCGCAACAGGGTTCATTGCCTTACCACGCACCTTAGGTCTCCTGCCCTTCCATCTACTCCTGCCAGCCTTACCGAGTTTCACCATTTCATGTTCGATATTACTTACACGTCCGATAGTAGCCCGGCATTTTGAGTGGATACGTCGAACCTCTCCACTGGGCATTAACAATTGGACATAATTCCCATCCCGGGCGGTAAGCTGGGCGGAAGAGCCTGCACTTCTCACTATTTGCCCCCCCTTACCTTTATTCAGCTCTATACAATGTATCATCATTCCCAATGGAATATTTTCCATATTCATGCAATTACCCGTTTCCGGATCGACCTTATCACCCGCCATAACATTATCACCGGGTTTGATCCCATCGGGAGCAAGTATATAGCGTTTTTCGCCATCATCATATTCAATCAGGGCTATCCGAGCACTTCTATTGGGATCATATTGGATAGATTTGACAACAGCATTAACATCATCCTTATCCCTCCGTCGCCAATCAATGAGCCTATAGCGTCGTTTATGCCCTCCGCCCCTATGTCTGGATGTCATACGCCCCTGACTATTACGCCCACCGGTTTTTTTCAAGGGACGCAATAAAGATTTCTCCGGTTTCGACTCAGTAATTTGACTGAAATCAGCACCAGTCATATTCCTGCGTCCATTTGTAGTTGGTTTATAAATTTTGCCCGGCATTATAAAATCTCCATAATCTTCTTTTTCTTTTTATTAATCAATATCCGATATCGATAGAATCGCTTTCCCTGATAGTCACCATAGCTTTTTTAACTTCGGGAGTCTTCCCCCGGAGCCAACCACGCCTTCGGGTTTTCCCTTCGGTTCTCAATGTTCTAACCGACTCGACTTTCACATCCGGGTAAAGCGTTTCAACGGCAGAACGCACTTGAGATTTATTAGCTCGTCGGTCTACCTGGAAATGATATGTATTAGTATTTTGGATATCCCTTACACTTTTTTCGGTATGCAAAGGTTTTTTTATGATCTCATTCGCTTTCATGATTAAGCTACCTCCACAGTTTCGGCATTTTCAGATATATCCTCATTTTGCAATATTGCAAGGTTATCCAGCACTAAATCCAACGCTTCTTTAACAAATATAACATGGCGTGCTTTGAGCAGTAAGTATGGGTTGATTTCATAAGCTGCTTTCATAGCCGCCCCGGGTATATTTCGCGTACATCTCCAAAGAAGACTATCGTGTTCGGGCACCACAATCAAGAATGAACGCTGAACACCGATATTTTTCAAAAAGTTCGCCATTTCGGAGGTTTTTCCCTGTTCAAGTTCAAACTTATCTATAAGTTTAATTTCCTCATCTACGGCTTTACCCAATAATGCAGAAGCCAGAGCACGTTTTTTCATCTTCTTATTAAGTTTTTTCGTGTAATCTCTAACTTTTGGCCCATGAATGATTCCACCACCTACCCATATAGGACTGCTTCGGGTTCCGGCCCTTGCTCTTCCGGTACCTTTTTGTGGCCAGGGTTTACTGCCCCCGTATGCGACCTCTTTCCTTGTTTTAGTCTTAGCCGTTCCGGAACGCTTATTTGCTTCATAAGTAATTATTGCTTGTCGCAGAACATCTCTACAAATCCGACCGCCAAGTTGAGCAGTATTCAACTCTACCTCCTCAACAAGTTCACCGTTCATACTAAACAATGGCAAACTCACAATCTCGGGAATTTGTTTTTTATTATTATTCATTATATTATCTCGCCTAACATTAACCTGCGCCGAACGAGCCTGCACAACGTGCCATACGCCCGTCGGCAAAAAAGATCAGAACTAATCAGCCACTACTTTATTAATAAGAACGTCGCCACCTTTAGCGCCGGGTATTGAACCTTTCACAAGCAGCAAGTTTTTTTCAGTATCAACTTTAGCTACTTCCAAATTTCGTGCAGTAACACGCTCATTCCCCATCCTTCCCGGCATTTTGCGCCCTTTAATAACTCTTCCGGGATAAGTTCCGGGACCTACGGAACCGGCGGTTCGATGAAATTTTGAACCATGGGTGGCGGGACCGCCATGAAATCCGTGTCTTTTGATAACACCGGCAAACCCCCTTCCTTTAGTTTTACCTATAACGTCAACAACGGAGGTATTTTCAAAAACATCGACATTAAATTCCTGACCAATTTCACACTCTTCCCCATTGACGACATCAACATCTCTCAACACCCTTCTCGGAGAAACACCAACTTTATCAAAATGACCCAACAGAGGTTTAGGCGTTTGTTTTCTTTTCCGTTCACCATACCCAATTTGTACTACGGAAGTCCCATCGGCCTTTTCGCCTCTGAGCTGAACGACAACACATGGGCCGACTTGAATTGCAGTAACCGGTATCACTTTACCGGTTTCATCATAAACCTGGGTCATCCCAATTTTTTTACCTATTAGCGTCTTTACCATGGCTTTATTCCTGCGAAACCAAAATTACTATTAAATGCACAGACCTTCACATTACTATATAAGTTACACAAAATGCCCATTTATAAGGCTATTAATGAATCAAATCAGGCACATTGGAAACATGCGCCTCGGAATCTGTTAAGTGGAGTAACTTTATACTTCACCCGTGTTTAAGGACTCCAATCAGAATCCAGGACAGGAAATTGCTTTATAAGACACCTTCCCTATTTCACACGACACCTGGCACAACTACGGCGCGGAGACTCAAACCTTAATTTTAATTTCCACGCCGGCCGGTATTTTCAAACTGTTCAACGCATCGATAGTCGGCACTGACGGGTCTAAAATATCGATCAAGCGCTTGTGAGTACGTATCTCAAACTGTTCCCGAGATCGCTTGTTAACATGAGGAGACCTCAAAACAGTATACCTCTCAATACGAGTCGGCAAAGGAACCGGCCCACTGACTTGCGCGCCTGTTCTTGTCGCAGCATCAATAATACCTTGCA
>PUNP01000584.1 GCA_003551785.1 Candidatus Brocadiaceae bacterium
ATAGTCATAGCATTAAAACCTGCATTAGGGCCTAATTGGAGCATCACGCTGCAAGTGCTGTTCTACTTCCTGTTAATCGCAGCGATTGTGGGATATGTGAAGCATCGGGACGCCCAAGACAATCTCAGCGATTCCAGGGGAATAAAGGCATTATGCGCTTTTTATCCTGTTACATTACCAACATTACTAAAAGCGGCTTTTATACCTGCCTGCGTAGCCTTCGCTGCGATTATGGGATGGCTGCTTTTCCATTCAGGCCTGCAGGACTGGCTTGGATATTCTATCGCTGAACAGCCACAGGTCGAAATGATTCGCGAGCGTATTTTCTCCGCAAACCGATATAAAGCAGCAGCGACTTTATTCATCGCGGTTATCGCCGCACCGGTTTTCGAGGAACTTTTATTTAGAATGCTGCTATACTTCCCTGTCAGGGAAGCCATGGGAGTCGTCAAAGCAACGATACTTGTCTCATTTTTTTTTGCGCTGCTGCATATTTACGCCGTTGAAGGACAGTTGGCTTTCATGATGAACGCGGCGCTCATCATAGGACATCTATTCATCATATCGACTTTTTTTACTATTTTACTGGAACATACCGGCAGCATTCTATCCCCTATCCTGGGACACGTAGGATATAACGCCCTTGTGGTCGGATTGGTGCTGTATGGTGTTTGATATGGAGCAAAAGCAAGCTATGCTGCAGGGCTAACGACCTGTGATCAGCGCCTGTCAGCTTGGGTGTTCTCCCTGCGGATTAACCGCACCAAAGCGAGCTAAAAGATATTTCTAAATTCACATAACTATGAGCTACTAAAATGAAAAGTGTAGAAGAACAAATTGAAAGAATTCGACGTTTGGCGGCAGAAATTGTTCCCGAAGAGGAACTTATTGATAAAATCAAGAAAGCTTCCGAAGATAACAAACCGTTAAGGGTGAAGTTGGGGCTTGACCCAACGGCACCGGATATCCACATAGGGCATGCGCTCCCTTTACATCTCTTACGAACCTTTCAGGACTGCGGTCATCATGCCGTACTGATCATAGGAGATTACACGGCCACTATCGGCGACCCCAGCGGGCAGAATACCATGCGCCCGCAACTCGAACACGACGAAGTCCTTAAAAATGCTGAAACTTATCTCGAACAAGCCGCTAAAATCGTTGATATGGACGAAGCCGAGATTGTGAACAACAGACAATGGTTCGCTAAAATGAGTCTGGCCGATGTCATTAAACTCGCCGGGAAACTGACAGTGGCAAGATGCCTGGAACGGGATGATTTCAAGAAAAGACTGGCCGATCAACGCCCCGTCGGGCTTCATGAACTCCTCTACCCACTCATGCAGGCCTACGATTCGGTGAAAGTGGAAAGCGATGTCGAACTGGGCGGCACCGACCAGATTTTCAATATCCTCCTGGGGCGCGATTTACAGCGCGAAGTTGGCATGCAGCCCCAGGTTGCCGTCACTAATGAACTTTTAGTAGGCCTCGACGGTACGGAAAAAATGTCGAAAAGTAAAGGCAATTATATCGGCATTAATGAAGACCCCAACACCATGTATGGTAAAGTAATGAGCATAGCCGACGAATTGATGGAGAAGTATTTCTACCTTGCCACCGCTCTCCCGAAAGCTCGCATAGATCAACTTTTATCCGTTCAAACCCATCCGAGAGAAGCTAAAGCCGAGTTGGCAAGGGCCGTTGTCACAAGATACCACAACCCGGAGTCCGCCAGGAAGGCTAAAGATGAGTTTGAAAAAGTTTTTAAAGATAAACAGCTACCCACCGATATGCCTGAATTAATAATATCCGAAGACGACCTGGAAAACGGCCAAATCTGGTCGGTTGCTCTAGTGCGCGCATCAGGACGGGCAAAATCGAATGGTGAAGCCCGAAGGCTGATCCAGCAAGGCGGTGTCAGCATTGGAAGCGATATGGACAACCTGGAAAAGATAACGGATATTAACTCGAATGTCGCCCTCACCAACGGATTAATTGTAAAAATCGGTAAACGGCATTTCTGGAAGATCAAGATCGAGTATCATTAAAACAGTGCCAACAAGGTCCACTAAATAGTCACTCAAAATCTCAGTGAGCAATGTGGTTCACTGAATAATTACGATCATTGTGCTGCAGGCTCACATATTCAGCATCAATAATTGAGGTGAAAGACTTATGGAACTATGGATACATCTTGACTGCAAGTACATGCCGCCCACTGTGGCGTCGCTAAAAAAAGATATAGAGCAATGGGCAGCATACGGAGCAACGGGAATCGTTTTTGAATGGGAAAACATGTATCCTTACCCGGGACTCGGGGATGTTGTCCGTGATGACGCTTATTCTCAGGATGACGTGGAGGATATTATTGCTCACTGTGTGTATAAGGGATTAAAACCCATCCCGCTGGTTCAGACTCTGGGGCATCTCGAATGGCTGCTGAGCAGCAATAAATACCGGCATCTGCGTGAATTTGAGGGATACCCACAAATGATCAGGGCCTGTGATGAAGAAGGACTGGCGATACTCGAAAACAAAATAAAGGCACTCATTCAGACCCACAGCGATAGTCCTTACATACATTTAGGGGCCGACGAGGCGTGGTTTCTGCACGAAGTGGACCGGCCGGGCTGTTCTTCGGTCAGCGAGGGCCCGTGCCGTGTATTTTTACGCCATATGAAACCGCTTTTTGACCTGGCCATTCAGCACGGAAAACGCCCTATTATATGGGCCGATATGCCCCTGCGCCACCCTTCAAACTTAGATGATTTCCCCGACGAGCTGATATTCTGTGATTGGCGTTACCACCAGACCAGCGAACACAACACTGAGGGCTGTCATTGCTGGGGGGAGAAGATGGTCACCCCTCAAAACTTATCTGATATTCCTCCGGAAAAACGTCATTTATTTGAAAAATACTGGAGTATAGGCACAGCCGACTTCCCGGATGAGTTTTATCAGTTCCCCTACACCCCTTTTTTACGGGACAGGGGGTATGATGTTGTCGTCGGCCCTTCGACACTCTATGCAGGCTTTGCGCTTGCCGCGCCCGAACTGCCCGCCGCCCGGGCCAATGAGCGGGAATGGCTGCGTGCTGCGGATCGCTTCGGAGCTGTGGGAGCGCTGAACACCTGCTGGGCAGTGCGCGGAACACACAGAGAAGTCACGCGCGTCGGTCATCGTGCGTTTCTGATTCAGGGCACCCGGATTAACTCCTTACCCGGAGACCAGCAGATATCAACAGACTGCTGGAGTGAATTCTCCCCTGATCAGGCAAAAATCCTCGCTGAACTCACCGATGATCTTTGCCCTCCCGTGGACATTCTTTCCTGCACCAAACCGCTTCAATTCGACAATCGATACAAAACCCACCGTCCCGCCGATGCCAGGGAACGTATTGATTCGGTGAAGGACTTTTTTGCCCGTTTAAACGACGGGAACCGTGAGTTGGATCGACATCAATCCGCAGTAAAAAGGGCATGGAAAACGGCGGAAAGACTTTCCGCTATCGGTAGTGAGAACGACGAGGTGCGAGCTTGGGTGCTTGCAGCAAGGGAAACGGCCATCCGTGCCGAAGCGTGGATTGCCGCCTTTCATGCCGAAATAAACGGAAGAAAAAAATGTCCTTACAGCATACCCGATCTGCTGCGTAAAATTGACGAACAGGCGGAAAAAGTCTCAGTCTTCATGCAGGGAAAGTATATGGAATCAGATATCTCCCTTGTTACCACAGACAGATACGGTGAACTCAAGAAACTGATCATCCAGCTCAACGGAGCCTGCTAATAGTCAAGTTTACTAAAGTCTGTAATTTCACATCTTCAGCACATGGCAGGGCTTACCCGGAAAACAAGCAGCTAAAACCATCTTAGGAAAAAGGGTGTCAATGTAGAGATGGAGCCGTCCAGCGAAATGCCATTGTAGGGAAATATTTGCTGGGGAAAAACAATTTAATCTGAAATTGTATGGTTGACAAACGCCCTTCTTTCGGTTACAATCTGTCACACGTTGGTGGAAAGTTGAATGGAAAAAAGATATTCATTATCTTACAACTTCTCAAAACAGTCCACTGCGCGGTCAACGAAAATCCAAAAACCTGAAATTCTTACATAAGTCAATACATAACAACATTTGTGCTAACGTAGCTCAACGGCAGAGCAGCGGTTTTGTAAACCGCAGGTTCGGAGTTCGAATCTCCGCGTTAGCACCACCTATATCACAGCCTCAGACGCCCCTAAAGGGTTTCTGAGGCTTTTTTATTGCCTTCTTTCTGATTCCACATTTTCCATCTGCAGCACTATTTTGTCCCCATTCGTGTTCCCACTGAGCGATACCCCTTGATTGGAAAATACAATGGTTTTATAATGTCTGTATAATCATTCGATCATACTGCGGGAGGCTGGTGTGAGGGTATATAAGAGAAAAAGGTAGGACAAGAAAACAGGCAAAAAGGTGGTTGCTTTGCAGGCTTGATACCGCAGGCTATATGGGCAAATTCGTGTTAAAGGGAGCTGTATTGATGACGCTTTGGCAGGATGTGCCTCAGCGCCCTACCCGTGATGTAGATTTGCTCGGCTACGGCACAACCGATCACAACCGATCATAATATGCTCCAGGAAATATTCAGAAGGCTTTGCCAGGGCTTAAATAAAGCGCTATGATCAAAGTGACGGTATCACAAGAACAATGCCCGCCCGAAACCCGCCATCTTCAGAGATCGTGTCCTCGTTCGTTTCGAGTATCCACCGCCATTTGCTTCCGTCACCGCAGTGCCTCTGGGGTGTTAAGTGTTTTACTAAGTTATTTTATATAAGGGAGATATGTTGCATGAGCGTAATGGTAGCTGCGGATTTCACATCATGTGCCTGGTCGTTGGCTCTCTCGCATACATGAGGACAGGTGGGGCTGGTTGGGTTTTTGGGGCAGCATTTTCATCCTGTGCTCCATGATTTCCTTTTCTGATGAATACGGTGGGAACGGGGAGGATAAAGGACGGAAACGGCGGCGCAAGCATCGCAGATGGTGAAGATATAAACGTGGGGGAAGCGGCGGCAGAACACCGCTCAGCTTCCCCCCTCTTTTTTTGATATGGGGAGGACTGGAATTCCTTTTAGAATACACCATGCCGTCTTATCAGACAATAACATGTCTGAGGTCCCTAAGTTTCTCAAGATGACGGATTAATTCTGCATCTGAACCTGAGTTTTGGCGATAATAATCCAGAATGGGCAGCACCACAGCGTTGGGAAATTCCACACCATCACATACGTCCCTGTGGAGTCCTGAGTCGGTATCGAGCCAGAGCACTAACAAACTGCTTGCCTGGTGGCCGTAACGGAACAGTTTTTTAAACGCTGTATTCTCAGAAAGGGTTATCTCCAGCCAGGTCCCGTCATCGAGCATCATATCAGGATTATAATGGTCATGCGTTCTCAGCTTCAGTCCATTCTTTTCGGCAAAACGGACATACCATGAAGCTGGTATAACATGGTCAAAAACCGGCTCTTCAACATAACCGATGCGCAGCGAATCGAACACCTGCCTGGCGAGAACTTCAAGTATACGCCCCCTTGCACCGGTACGCTGGATGGTCTCC
>PUNP01000624.1 GCA_003551785.1 Candidatus Brocadiaceae bacterium
ATCCACCTTGGAGCGACAAATTGCACAAAAAGCAGTATAACCGAGGTTACACCCCATCCATACAGCCAGGCTAATCCACCGCTCACTTCAAAAAGGTACAAAATCGCTGCGAGCAGAGGCACACCAATAATCAAGCCAAGAAACAGAGTCTTAATCATGTCCAGGATGAAAGTACGGGCCGTCGTGCGGTTAAACCCAAAACGTTCCTCTATCACGAAAGTCGAGTAGATACTGAATGGCATAGTAAGAAGCAACTTAGCAACCATCAAAACACAAATAAAAATTATCCCGCTAAAAACCGGATGCAGCCCTATTGATTCCACCCAGCGATGCAGCCATGAAAAACCGCCAAAGCCCCAGAATAGCAATAATATTAACAGACTGAAAAAAGACGATCCCCAGCTAAATTTTAAGTTAGTTTTGGTGTATTCCTGAGACTGTGCATAACTTTCAGCATCATGAATATCCCTGAATTCCTCCGGCGGAGTTGAGGTTAACGAACGTATATTGAGCATATCCGCTGCAAAATTTATAAATGTATCCGTCAAGAGTGCGATGATTATTATGTAGCTATATATGTTTAACACAATAAAACCTTGAATGGTAAGTGTGGCGGTACTTCAACTTTGCGGATATTTTAATGATCAAAAAGGTTTTGGCATTAAAGATCATCGCAAACAAAGTTGCTTGTTTCCGGTAGTTAGTGATCCATTCCACTAGTTGCTGGTATAAAAAGACAACCCTGCAACATACCAGCAACTGATATCTCTTTTTACTATAAGTGATTACGATTCTTTTGCACAATCTCAACATCCACAAGAATGACTGAGAGCCGTAAGTTTAAAATAATTACCCTGATGTCCATAAATTCTGAAATGACCACTTTCATAAAAGATGATTCTTCTGATGATTTTACTCTACATATTTGATAAAATCAAAGTAAACATCTAAAATAAAGTAAGTCCCCGGTGAACCACTAGTATTATTTCTGCTGAGGTAATTGCCAATGAGAAAGGTAAAAAAATGTATTTTTGCCGGCAGTTTTGACCCACTGACTAACGGCCATATGTACATGGTAGAAAAAGGATCTCAAATTTTCGACCAACTTGTCGTTGCCCTGGGTACAAACCCTGACAAAAAATATGTATTTTCAACCGAACAGCGGTTAGATATGCTGAAAAGATGCACGAGACAGTTCAGCAATGTCAGTATCGAGCATTTTAAAGGACAATTTTTAGTCAATTATGCACAAGATATTGGGGCCGGCTACATCCTCCGTGGTTTAAGGAACGCACGGGACTTTGAATATGAGCGCTCAATGCGCAATGTCAATGGAGATATCAACCAGAATATGGATACCATTTTCCTGGTGCCGCCCCGTGAAGTATGCGATATCAGCAGCAGTTTTTTGAAGGGCTTGATAGGGCTTGAAGGATGGGAAAAAGCATTAAAACCATACCTCCCCGAACCTGTTTGGAAAATGATAGCGCATGAAATCCTTGAAAGTCCCGATTGAAAAGCGCCTTACAATTGGAAAGAACCCCAGTGCCGGCCGAAAAACTGAAAAATTACAGCACAAACGTAATTATAATTATTCAAAGAAAAGTTCTAAAGGCCGTTCATAACTGAGCTTTTGCACAAGGATTTTGGCGGGTTCAATAGGCATTTGCCCTTTCTCCACCATTTCCCCTATCACATTGCACAACACCCGTCTGAACATCTCCGTACGGGAACCGTAAGAGAGCAGTTTCCGAGAATCGGTCACCATTCCAGCCTGGTTGCTCAATAAATCAACGGTGGCAACATATTTCAGGTGCTGCTCCATTCCATAAGGGCTGTCATTAAGCCACCAGGGTGCCCCGAGGCTGACGTTGGGAAACGCGCGCGCTATGGTGGTTAAAGTCGGCAGATGTGTTGGGTCCAGACAGTAGAGGACTATCTTACAGTCTTCGGCGAAACGGTTCATGAAATGCCTGAGGTTTCCTGCTATCTCTAAAGCATTGGTCGAAATGTCGCCACCAGAATCGGCACCAAGACTCCTCCACAAAGAATCTCTGTAGTCACGCATAGCCCCAATGTGCAGTTGTGTCACCCACCCGCTTTCCATGTTCATTTCACCGAACCGGCACATCATAAAGGCAATGAAACTTTTGATTTCTGCGCTTTCCAGCTCCGATCCATTCATCGCCTTAAGGAAAATATCCTCTGCCTTGTCTTTCGGCACTTCTCGGGACAATGGTTCAAGTACGCCGTGGTCGCTGGCCACACATCCGTTTTCTTCAAAGTAGCGATGTGATTTTTTCAGAGCGTCAAGTAAGCCGTCAAGCGTGTCAATTACTGTATCCGTTGCTTCCGAAAGGAGTTTAACCGCTTTTCCCCATCCCTTATTCTGTACATTCATTATCTTATCCGGCCGCCATGTTGGTAATATTTTCACCCCATCGACCTGATCAGCGGCCTTTTTGTGGTCTTCCAACAGCGAATACGGCTCGTCGGTAGTACACATTACCTGAACTTTCATCTCTTTGAGTAAAGACTGCGGCTTCATCGCATCAGAAGCCAACATTTCCTTGGTCTTTTCCCATATTTCATCCGCGTTTTTCTTGTTTACAGGCTGATCAATACCAAAACGGCGTTTAAGGTCGAGGTGTATCCACTCATAAACCGGATTTCCAACACATTGGGGAAGCACTGAAGCTAACGCTTTCCATTTGGACTCATTAGAGGCCTCGCCGGTAATTTTACCTTCTGAAACGCCGCGTTTACGCATCAGTTCCCATACATAATGGTCGGTGGCGGCTTCAACTTCCCATATATCCGCCCACCCCTCATTTTCAATTATTTCAAGAACGTCTCCATGGTTGTGCGGGTCAATAATCGGCAAGTCGGCAACCGCTGCGTATAGTTCAACTGCCGTATCATTAGTCAGCAAATAATTATCATCTAAAAAAGCCATAAACTATCTCCTATTGTGAAATAAAGGTGAATATTTATTTCTCCATTGGCAAAGTTAAAACGATTAATATACAACGAAGTTTATCAAGGCCAGATAAAAAGCCCAACCTGATTGAAAATGAAGCTCACTTATAATACCAAAAAGTTTATTTATTAACAAGTTGAAATGAGCTTTCAGCTCGCGTTTCATGTTCACCATCCTGTAACCCAGGATTCCATATCCTTTCAGGACATTCCATCCCGGGCTATTATGAATCCGTCCCTTCGGGACTTTCAGAGGTTAAATACCCACATCGACAAAAAATTGTCGATGTGAGTATTTTAAGGACCTACTCAAATTCGGGGACTGACGCCCCAAATTGGTGGCGCCTGTTGGCACAGGGCACGGTGGTGATGTTCCGGGGTTCACTGAGGACTGACCGGGCGTCCCTGGAAACCATTGTTTGTAATCTAACAATTTTCTGTTAGATTGAATAGTCTAAGCGCCTATGCTTCTGATACTTCCGTAGGCCAAAAGCCGAAGTATTTTTTAAAAGCACGGCTGAAATATAACGGGTCATCATAGCCGACATCCAATGCCACATGTTTCACTTTCAGGTTACCTGTTTGTAGATATTCCATCGCTGCCTCCATCCTGCATTTAATTAAATAAGCATATATGGTCATGCCATATTGTTTTTTGAATAAAAAGTTAAGGTGATTGGGGCTGAGCCGAGCAATTTGTCCCAAAAATTTCAACGTAATGTACTGGGAATAATTATCTTCAAGATAATCGGCGACATAACGAATAAGATGGGCGTGAGATGCGGCATTCTCGGCTTTTCCCTCTGCGATTTCAGTCCTGGCCAGGTGCTGATATGAACTGTTGAGCAGGTCCAGAAGCTCTGCTCTGAAGAGTTCCTTTCCTTCGGAATGCTTACAGAACTGCCCTGAACACAACTTTTCCTTAAATTTTTCAATACTGTCTCCTTTGCGATAAAAGCTTCCCGCACTGTTCCAGCGTCCGTCCGGATGATAGACGAGATTATTGATAAGCAGCTTATCGCCGGAAAAGATGAGCCACAAAGTGCTATGCATATCCCAATCGGGTCTTCCCGCATGACAGTGCACGATATGAGGCCGAAAGACGATAGCGGAGGGGTATGGCAGGTGTAATACGCCGTCTTTCAGTTCCATAAGCGCTTCGCCGCCATTACATATGGCTATTTCCGTTTTTTGATGAGCATGTCTTTCATGGAATCGATCAGCGCCTTTAATTTCGGAATCATAGTTATTTTTTAAATACGAATTATCTTCCGGGATATGCAGTTTGGATGCGCTGCAAGTCGCTATGGCGGCAATTGCTTCACGAATCCAGAACGACAATCCCCAATCAGACCATTTCTTTTCCGTTATTTTTTCCATATGATTCTTAATTTTACCTATATGAAAAAAAAATGCAAATTGATATAATAATTTGAAATCAAATATTTTTTCATTTCAGGAGATTTTCACTATGCCAGAATTAGCGATTAATGGAGGAAAAAGAGCCGTCCCGAAGGGTTTACAAAAACCCTGGCCGCCGGTCAATGAGTATGACAAGGAGTTGGTTATCAAGGCGCTTGAAAGCAACGTACATACGCATGGTGAACAGTATAAAAAGCTTGATGCGGAGTTTGCCGAATGGGCTGAGGCAAAACATGCCCTTTTCTGCAACAGCGGCACTGCGGCGCTGCACATGGCACTGGTGGGATGTGAATGTGGTTTCGGCGATGAAGTTATTGTTCCCGCCTACACCTGGCCGTCGTCCGCTACATGCTGTTTGCACCATAATATCATCCCCGTCTTCGTCGATATTGACTGGGAGACGATGAACATCGACGTCAACAAAATCGAAGCCGCGATAACCGACCGGACCAAAGCGATTATCGCCGTGCATCTGCACGGTCTATCCGCGGATATGGATCCGATCATGGAGATAGCCGAGCGACATAATTTATTCGTTATTGAAGACTGCTGCCAGGCACACGGTGTGAAATATAAAGGGAAGACTGTCGGTACGATGGGAGATGTCGCGGCATACAGCTGCAATCAGAATAAGATCATGTGCAGCGGTGAAGGAGGATTCCTGACCTCGAATAATTCAGGTATTTTTGAACGTGGCAAAACGCTGTGGTATTTCGGAGAGCATCGCCGTCCGGAAACGGGAACCGAGCATCCGGCTTACGGTATGGGGTGGATGTATCGGAGCACTGAATTGGTCGCGGCGTTTGCCCGGGCACAGCTTTCACGCATCGACGAGTATCTGGAAGTCATCAAAGAGAATGCAGAATTGCTGCATGAAAAGCTCGAAGGCGTTCCGGCCCTTATTCGTCCTGTTGTCCCTGAGGGCCATGGTCATAATTATTACAACTATACCGTACGGTTCGATATGCAGGAACTGGGGCATGAAGGAGATGCCGCCGAGTTTCGTGACAAACTCATGCAAGCGCTGAAGGCCGAAGGTGTAGAAACCAGTGTCTGGCAGGGTTGGCCGGTACCGGAAATGACCGCTATAGCCGCTAAAAACGCCTATGGGAATGGCAGCCCATGGGCTCAGAGCGGGTCGGGCGTTGATTACGATCTCAGTCAGTTCCCTACCGCACTTAAGCACTGTGC
>PUNP01000673.1 GCA_003551785.1 Candidatus Brocadiaceae bacterium
CGAGCGCTTCACCGCCTCGACATTCACCGACAACTATCCTGTCCGGGCGCATACGCAGGCTGTTGAGCAGCAGTTTCCGGATAGGAATAGCACCTTCACCGCGTATATTGGGCGGCTTCGCCTCCAGACTGACCACATGTTCCTGGGGGAGGCTGAGTTCGGCGGCGTCCTCGATAGTGACTATACGCTCGGTTTTAGGTATAAATCCCGAGACGACATTCAGCAGCGTCGTTTTACCGGAACCTGTTCCGCCGCTGATAAGTATGTTCTGCCTGTATTTGACGGCCATGGCCAGGAATTCGGCCATCTGCTGGGTCATCGTTCCGAAACTCATCAAATCCTTCACTTCAAACGGATCGGCGGCGAATTTACGTATAGTCAGCGTAGGGCCGGTGATGCTTAATGGGGAGATGATCGCGTTGACACGGGACCCATCTTTAAGCCGCGCATCCACCATCGGGCTTGACTCGTCGATACGCCTACCGATAGGGGCGACGATGCGGCGGATGATGTTGATGACATGCCGGTCATCCGTGAAACGGAGGTTGGTTTTTTCTATTTTTCCGAACCTTTCCACGTAAACGCTGTCCCAGCCATTGACCATAATTTCGTCTATTTCCGGGTCAGCCAACAGGTCTTCAAGCGGTCCGAGCGAGAGCGCTTCATCCGCTATTTCTTTAACGAGCCTACCTTTAGTCAAGCCCGGCGGCATATCATCGGTATGCTCCTCGACAATCTGGCGGATACCGGTTACCGTTTTAGCGCGTATTTCTTCATCGGTCTGTTTGTCAAAGTCCTCATATTTGAGGTCGAGCCGTTTCAGAAGTTCCCGGTGAATATCACGTTTCAACTGCACCGGCACGGGTTTTTTAATACGCCAGTCGGGAGCCTTTGAAATACGTTTATTGCCGGCGGCTGGCGCGTCTGAGGGGGGAGCGGATACATCTCCGGGGGTTTTTGAAGTACGCGCAGACTTTTGTCTATCCTTGAAAGTTAGCTGAGCGCGACCCACCTGGATAGTCATACCGTCGCGCAGCATAAGCGGTGCCTCGACCCTGTTGCCGTCGACAAATGTGCCGTTGCGGCTTCCCTTGTCAAGAACAAAATATTTGCCTCCATTTTCCTTCCGTATTTCACAATGTTCCCTGGAAACCAGCCGCTCGGCAAGATGCAGATCATTATTTTTCTGTTTGCCTATGGTAAAGACTTCCCCGCTTAACGGGATGGTTTTATTTTTTTCACCAGGCTCTTTAATAATTAATTTAGGCATTTTGGGCATCTTATTATGATTTGTGCGAAAAGGGAAGATTTCAGATGCGGCTGGATTAACATTTATGTGCTTGTTTTAAAGGATATTATAATCTATAATGGCAGGCAGTTACAAATTAAAGTAAAAGTCCGCTGAGAACCGTTTCTATATCAGCATTTCGACAATACCAATTGTAGAGAGGTGGAAAATTATTATGGAAGAAAAAAAAGCCGTCATGATAAAAGTGATGTGCGGGGATAAACCGGAAGCGAGGCGGATCAGTGAATCCCTGCTTGAACGTCGTCTCATCGCCTGCGCCAATATCATCGGCCCGGTCGATTCTATTTTCCGATGGAAAGGGAAAGTAGAGTCTGAACAGGAATTCGCTTTACTGATGAAAACTCAGGAACGGCATATTGACGCGATAACCGGCATTGTGAGCGAAATTCATTCGTATGAGCTTCCTGAAGTCAGCGCTTTGCCGATCATCGACGGTTCCGCAGGGTATATCGAGTGGATAATTGACGAAACTGAGACGATTTAATTGGGATATCGATGCTTAATTAAAACATGGACTGCGCTGTGAAATTATTGGTACTGATTATTTTATCTTTGCTGTCTACTTCAGCAATTTCATCAGAGAAATCTCCAGATGACTTCACACATGAGACCTCCAATTATCTGGTCATAAGTTACATAAATGAGGATTTCACTGTTGAAGTGGGGGAAAAAGCGGAAAGGATATTTGGAGAGTATTCTGCTCGTTTTCCCGAATTAGAACGCAAAAATCATGATTTGTTCACAATCAAAATTTTTGCAGATAAAGCTGCCTTTGATGAACTGTTACCTCACAAGGCAATAGGCGTCACTGGAATGTTCTCCCCCTCCCGCCGAATTATTGCCACTTTTGTCGGGGAAAGAGAGACCTCAAAGTTTTGGGCAACGCTCAAACATGAGCTTTTCCATCATTTTGCCTATACACATATAGGAGCGGATATACCCCATTGGGTCAATGAGGGGTTTGCGGAATATTTTGCGGAAGGACGATGGGAAGGTGATAAATTCCATACCGGTCAACTCCCGGAATCCCGAATCAATGTGGTTCAGAACGCCATAAAAAATAACTCCCACATCCCTTTTGCACCTTTTTTCCGAAAGGGAAAAAAACGATGGTTATCGGCCCGTTTGAAAACGGAAGTGACCAGTGAAAACCTACACTACAGTCAAGCATGGTCGATCATCCATTTTTTGCTCCATGCAGAGGACGGTCGATATGAAGAACGGCTGAATAATTATATTGGGATGCTGGCCGACGGTGAAAAACAACATACAGCGTTTAAACAAAATTTTGGGCCGAATATCTTTACAATGGAACGTACATGGATGAAGTATGTTAAAGATCTCGAGGGCAAAATCCAATGACTTTTTGCCGCAACGACATTAACCCGTTTTTCTGGCAAGCCTCCAAGGCAAAGCGCCGTTATGATCCTGTTCCTTTTCAGTGCGGTAAAAAAAGAAATAACCGCGGAGCATGCTGGGGCCGCAGAGAAAGCCGAGAAATTATTTTAAAGAAGGTCGTGATCCTAAAAGAAGCCGTCCTCTGCGTCCTCTGCGATCTCCGCGGTAAAAAACGGAATAACCAAGGATTAAGCACAGAAGCTTAGTCATTGTCTGCGGCTTCTTCCAGTAATTGCTGCCGCCGCCTGTTGGCCTGTTCGGAAATTTCACGGACATTACCTGCGCTGACTGGCGGTAGTTCTTCACGTTCCCCAACTTCCCTTTCCGGACGCAATGCGAAAGTAAGGCGTGCATTATTCATTAAGTAAATCAGAAGCTGCGCTTCATCCGGTGTCACCGCCAGCGTCAGGTTGGAATAACCGCGACGTTGCCGCTCGAACCCGGTCACGTCCAGGTCACTCATCTGGCTATCCACGGCCAGGACGGTAACATCGCTCAGCACGCGCCATGTTTCCTGTGCGCCGCGTCCACCGGCTTCACCCATCCCGGTACAGAAAATATCAACCCTGTTCCCCGGACGTATGAGCCCGGCAACGCCGCTGGTAGCATCGACAGAAACGGTAACGGCACGGTGCTGGGCGGGAAGCCTGGCGGAGGCTAATCGAGGTTCCGGCCGCACAAAATGGTCGTGCCTGAGCGAAACATTGGCCCCGACATCATCGACCAGCTCCCTGCCGAAATAGCGCTGGATATCCTGCATAGTCACCTGGTCGGCGGTCAGCGTGTGGGCGGGGATGGAACGGCCGGTGATGTTCCCGGGCGTTACCTCCTCGCCGGCCGCCAGGTTGCGACGCGGCACCGCTACCTCGACAAGATCCTGTTCACGTTCGTGTTCGGCCTCTATCCCCTGGATATATGTGCGCACACCGATTGCTGCTGCTATACCTAATGCGATCGCTACTATAAGCGCTACGGTTCTCATTCTTCACTCTCCTATGGTAAAGTTTTTATCATCGTTATAATGCTCGTGTAGGAATCCTGAACTTCAACATTTATTATACAACTGCCAACGCCGTTTGTGAAATACATAGTCAGTTCCGACTCTTCCGGGTAATAATCGGCGGCAGCCTCGGGCAGCTCCCTTTGTTCCCAGCCCAGACGACTGAATTCCGCACCATAAAATTCACCAATACCCTCGGATGTCAAATGAGTTTCATAGATGACAATCTGACCGTTTTTAAAAGTTTCATTGTATGTTTCCGAGCTGTATGGTGGATGCGGCAGCTCACCAATGCTTTTAGACCGCTCCACTCCAGGCATAGTATGCTTGTCAGGCATATCGGTTGGTTTATCATACCGTGGTGGTATAACGGTGAAATGTAAAGCGCCCGCCCCCATAATAAGGAAAACGGCCGATGCAATCACAGTAGCCAGGATTTTTGTTAATGTTGTCCGCATAGTCTTTTTCCAACCGCCCTCATCGTGGATCGCCGGGAGTAAGAAAAATATCATGCTCGTATTCGCCATCTACTAATGCAAATTCGGATTCAGAGACGGCTAAAGGCAGGTCGGCGATATTGATATCCGGATTGTCCCTGACGACGAACATATTATGAAAACTTCTCAGTTCTATCGAGGCGAGGATATCAAGCAGCGAGTCGCCGTCTGGACGCGCTTCAGGCACGCGCAGGTAAGCGTAACCCGTATGGAAGCTGTCATCCGACGCCCATTGAGAGCCGGGGCTCATTTCGTCCTGAGGGCCAAAGTACATATCAAAGGACTGCGGCAGTCCTCCGCCGATCGTCCCTCCGCGCCAGCGCGTGCGATCGTATCCCCTTTCCAGCTCGCGGAAAAAGGGTGACCGGAAGCTGGTTCTCAAAATGGTCGTGGTCTCGGCACGCGGCGGATCGCCCCCGGGGCTCAATCCCGTATTATACATCTCCGTCAGCATGTCAGCATATTGAGTATAAGCGCGTGAGTCGACTCCTGTATCGATACTTACATTTTCTCCGGGCTGGACAACCAAACCGTCCTCGGGCAACTCAACTGCATCAACGATATCCTCCCGCCGCAGGTACCTGGCCATATCATTCAGCGACTGATGGATCGTCTGCTCAAAACCTGCGCCTCCACCGGAACCATCAAAAGAAGTTGTCAACCAGAAACGGCCCTGTGCAATGGAATACAAACGATATTGGAGATCATAATCGGGGGGCTGATCTCCGCTGTAATCACCGCTCCGGGGATGAGGAAGTTCGTATGTCGGCCCCTCAGATAAGTCCATACGTTCTATATTTGCGCTGCGTACAGCACCGTGCCCTTGCGGTGTTCCCGTGGCGCCCGGGAAAAAGACATCCCGGATATCATCGCTATCTTGCTCGCGACCGCTGAAGGCGAGATAGGCGCCGGCGACGTGGGCCCGGGTTTTATCCAGCGTCATATCGCCCCAGATGATGACCATCATCAGAACGGGGACATACAGGAAGAAACACAGCAGCGCCGTTTCCGTCATGGCTATGCCGTTTTGATCTTTGAAGAATTTTGTCATTGTTCTTTTCTCCATTATAAAAATAACAAGCACCTACCCATTTTCAGAGACTGCGCTCTGAAAATGGGGCGCCTTACGGCGCAGTACGGGCAAATATCCCAATTTACTATTCAGGTTAGTTCTTTTGATTTTAGGCCAGTCATGATAACCACGGGGACAGGCCCCGTGGAGTCTTTTGTTTTTGGCGTTTTTTTTCTGATAGTCAGTCATGCAAGCCACGGGCACAAGGCCCGTGGGGGGAGCGCACGTCAGGAATTGAAACTCCACGGGGCTTGTCCCCGTGGTTATAACGACTGAACACCAGAAACGAATTGGCCC
>PUNP01000492.1 GCA_003551785.1 Candidatus Brocadiaceae bacterium
GATTGGCCGGAAGTGCCCGAGGATATAGAGTCAATTCCAAAACACAACCTCTGGCTAAAACTCAACACTGTAATGCTTCGAGCATGTGACAGCAGGGAGTGGGAAATATATCCGTCGACCCGGGCGCTTCTCGAAGATATCAGTCGGATTTCGGCCGGTAAATCTCCCCGGGTACGTCGGTGGCCGGGGATTCCGGCCACCCTTTCCGCCCTGGCGGCAATAGTTCTCGTTTCTTTTTTCCTCTTCGGGTGGTATTATTCAAACAGTGGTGGCCATCCTGGTACAACAGACGCGAAACCTGCCAAAACTCCGGTACGGCATCTTTTTGCCCTGCCGCGCGGGTATAACCGTACATTTGTCGCCGACGTAACCGCCGACGGATCTCCGGAAATAATATCCGGCAACGGAAGCGCCGCCGTTATTTTCAACTCCGAAGGCCGGCGCGTCGGCTTGCTGAAAGGCATAGGAGACCTGCGATTCGTCGGTGATATTAACGGCAGCGGCAGCGCAGAGATATTCGCAAGCACCCGCACTGAGGACGAAAAGGCGAAAACAACCGCTTACGGGTTGGATGGAAAACCCGTCCGCACCTTTTCTGTAAAAGGGGCCAAGGACACCAGCCTCGCTCCACTTTTTATCAAAGACCTGAACCGTAACGGAAGAAAGGAACTGGTGACGAGGATCTCATCGGGCTACTCTCGCGGCCCTCGGGGCATAGTCGTCTTTGACGCCGCCACAGCGAGGGAACTGGGACGCACCGAGATAGGGCCCAATGTATCTGGGCCCCCCTGGGCCGGGCCGGTCTTCGGGCGCGGGCATCGACGGATATTTATTGGCAGCAGAGCCCCCGTAAATGACAAAACGGGGGCGGACGGGTCGAACGATTTCAGTTCTTACCTGTGGAAACTCGATGCAAATGGAGAGGTGATCTGGCGTCGTGGGCCTTTCCACTCCGGCGGATTTTATAATTGTGATGTAGCTGTGCCGGATATTCGCTCAGACAAACGCCGTTTCGTGGGAGTTAGTCTCCGCGAGCATGGAATGGATGAGTGGGGCGATCGAATTGGCGTGGTAAAACTCCTGAAGATCTCCAGCGGAGCCCCTATTCCCGAGTATAAGCGCGATTTTGGGGTTCCAGTGCGTTTGGTGACCATGAAGAATTTCGGCACGGAAGAGGAACTGTCGCTTTTAGTCGTGGAAAAGAATTGGACGAAAGAAAATTATTTTTTGAGACTCCTCCGTCATGCACCTGGATTGCCTGATGAACATGTGTTTGATGCAGGCGAAAGCAAACCGCGAAATGTAAAAGCAATTGACCTTGACGGCAGCGGAACCCCCGAGGTGATTTTCAGCGCCGGCAACAGGCTGAAGATTCTCTGCAACGAACTACGTCCCCTGGTGGCCTGGGATCACCCTGCCGGCATATCGGCGGCGATACGTAATATAAAAACCCTGGACTTAACCGGCGACGGCGTACGTGAATTAATTATGACAGCCGGCCCGACAAGTTCACAGGCACGCACGGAGGTGCTGGAACTGGGAAATGTGAAAAAATGATATGAAATATATTCTTTGCCGTATCGGTGTTGTCGTTTTGCCGTAGCCGTAGCCTTTGCCGTTGCCTTTAGTCGTTGCCGTAGCCTTTGCCGTTGCCTTTAGTCGTTGCCGTAGCCTTTGCCGTTGCCGTTAGTCGTTGCCGTAACCACTTTCCACATTCTACATTCCACGTCCCCCCCTCTTTCGCCGTTGCCGTGACCCTGACTTATTCGTTTGCCGTAGCCGTCTTTGCGTCCTCTGCGCCTCTGCGGTTATTCGCCGTTCGCCCGTTCGCCGTTGCCGTGCCCGGGATCGCAGACGTCCCGCCCGCTTTTGCCATATCTGTTCTTTGCCGTTGCCGTTTACCCTGTTTTTAGTCGTAGCCGTAGCCTTAGCCTTTGCCGTTGCCGTCCTTGCGACCTTTGCGTCTTTGCGGTTATTAGCCTTTGCCGTTGCCGTAAATCCGCGTAATCTGCGAAATCTGCGGATCTCTACACCCACGTCCCCCCTGCCACATCCCAGACCCATAACCCGCAACCCGTAGGACAATCACGTGAAAGAAATGCACCGCTCGTTACGTATATTGATATAGAAGCGTGTTCCAGGTTAAAAAGGGGCACTGAACATCATGCAGAACGCAACACCATTTTAAAAAACACTTGAAAAATAAAGCGGGCAATCTCACAACCATTGCATTATCCATAAAAACTTGACTGTCGGGGTATCGTTTTTTGCAATGGTTCACTGTTAACGGGAAAATGTTTATTAAACCCATTAAACAGTATATAGTATTACATAATAGTGCTTTGAATGCAAAATACGATCAATGCTCGGAAGGCTGGCATGGTAATTGCTAATAAGAAAAACACTAGCCCGCTTATTTCACGCGTTTCCAGCCTGCCTGCAGCAGGCAGGCGGCGCAGCTGCGAAGAAATCAAACGCCGCTGTATTAGTATACTGCAAGTGAAGATTTCTGAAGCAGATGCGCCGCTGGGAATGCGCCCGTAGGGTAAACCGTCGATCGAGGAGTTCAGATACACACCGTGTGATCCTGACTGCCCGGGAAAAGCAGCTTAACATGTTGATTATCAAGCCGTTATTTTAATTACTGTCGTTGGTTTATGAAATATGCGGGCTAATCACAGTGAGAAACGTCCAGTCATCTCTGGAGGAGATATGGCACATTCGGAGCCGGCGTCTTGTGGTGAGCTTAAGCTGACATTAAACGAGTCGCAATCTGACATGTTTATAAAACTTGACAGGCGGAATCGGTTGACGTTCGCAAACCATGCCTTTCACAGGTTGCTTGGTAAACAGGAGTATGAGCTCCGGAACGGCACGTTCGTTTCATGCGTGCATCCGTCTGACCGCGAGTTTGTTCTGGATATGATAAAAAGGGCCCACACACCTCAGCATCAGATTGCGCGTTTTGATTGTCGCGTGCGAAGTGCAGACAGATGGCCCTGGATCAGGTGGGAATTTTGTTTGATTCGGGATCAACATGGCAAAGCTGCGGGAATCCAGGGCGTCGGGAGAATCCTTGACAGCCACAAATTTAGCAGGGACTACGCTTATCAAGCCAGCTTTCATAATTTGTTTGCGGATATATCCTCAGATTTTATTACCGTAAGCTGCGAAAACGTCGACGAAAAAATCAACAGTGTGCTACGGAGAATGGGCGAATTTTTTGATGTTGACAGAAGCTACATGCTGGTTTTTTCATCTGACCGGAAAACAGTCAAGAACACGCATGAGTGGTGTGCCCCGGGTGTGGAGGCTTGCATGGACTACATAAACTCCTTGCCGTCAGGTAGTTTACCCTGGTGGACAGAAAAGACCCGTAAAAAGGAACTGGTACACGTATACAATGTTGACAATCTGCCGCGGGAGGCTTCAAAGGAACAGAAGCATTTCAGCTTTCAACATATTCAATCGCTTCTGACCATTCCAATCGCTACAAACGACGATGTTATCGGGGCTTTTGGTTTTGACTCAGTGAGAAAAAAGCGCAAATGGAATTACAACGACATAGCACTGCTGAAAGTGCTTGCGAATATTCTGGCGGGTGCACAGCAGAGGCTATGGGACGAGCTGGAACGTGCGCAGCTCCGGAAGGAAATCAAAGATGATTATTGTTTTGAAGATATTATCAGCCGCTCGCGGGATATGAGATATCTTTTCTCAATAATGTCGGATATTGCAGAAAGCGATTCGTCTGTGCTTATAGAGGGTGAGAGCGGCACCGGCAAGGAAATGGTGGCAAAAGCCCTTCATAACCGCAGCCTGCGTTCCAACGGCCCATTTGTGAATGTCAACTGCGGCGCTTTGCCTCCTTCACTGCTCGAATCCGAATTATTTGGATATAAGGCGGGCGCATTCACCGATGCAAAGCGGGACAAGCCCGGCCGACTGTGCCGCGCCCACAAAGGCACGCTGTTTCTTGATGAGATAGCCGAATTGCCGGTTAATCTTCAGGTAAAACTCCTGACCGTCCTTCAGGACGGGACCTACGAGCCTGTGGGCAGCACCAGTGTCACCAATGCAAACATTAGGCTTATATGTGCATCAAACAAAGATTTGCATCAGCTTGTTGAATCAGGAGATTTCCGCGAAGACCTTTACTACCGAATAAATGTAATGAAGCTCAAGCTGCCGGCTCTGCGTGACCGGGAGGGAGATATCCCAATTCTTGTCGAACATTTCATTGAAAAATACAACCGGCTCAAAGGCAAGGCCATAAAAGAGATCTCAAGTGGCGTGATGGCGGCGCTTATGAACTATCATTACCCGGGTAACGTGCGGGAACTGGAGAATATTATAGAACATTGCTTTGTGCTTTGTAACGGACATACGATCGAGACGCGGCACTTGCCGCCCTCGGTGCGCCTCGAGAGTGATTTGGGGGCTGTCGGGAAGACCCTGAGCGACGGGCCTGGAACACTAAGCCAGATGGAGCACCTGATGATAAGCAAAACGCTTCGGCTCACGGGCGGCAACAAAACTGCAGCGGCAAGGCGGCTTGGAATAGACCCGAGCACACTTTTCAGAAAACTCAAGGACATGAAAATAGACGGACAACTTTAACACGAAACACGGCAGGAAAAAAAAATGCAAAAAAAGTTCACCCTTGTAGAATTGTTGGTGGTGATAGCTATCATAGGGATTCTTGCGGCGATGCTGATGCCGGCGCTTTCAAGGGCGCGGGAGCGCGCGCGGCGGGTCTCATGCGCGAGTAACATCAGGCAACTCGGGCTGATCCTCCACATGTATGCAAATGAAAACCGCGGACGTATGCCCGAGTCAGATGAAAGTGACCCCGTCCTGGCAAGGGCGGAAGTTTTCCGTGAGCTTGAAGAAGATGGGTTTCTCGGGAACAGAATGTTGCTGCGATGTCCGAGCGACCCCGAAAGAGAGAGAGTTGACCTTGACGACGGGGAAACCGTCAGCTACGGCATAGACACCTCGATGCCGGGAAGCATGCATTCGATGCGCGCCGTTGCGTCTGATAAAACGCTGCAGCACCACGGAGACGGTTTTAACGTGCTTTATGCAGGCGGGCACGTGAAGTTTCTGGATAAATACGGCGGCCCCTCCTATTTCGACGGAGATCCGGGTATATTCGGCGCCTCTGAGCCTGGAGACAGAAAAAACGCGCGGATACGCGTTGACTACAACGTCCCTTTCGGCCCGGTTGACGCGTGGAAGTTTATCCCCGAATCAGATTCTATTTCCCACATGGCAAAATACCCGGTGACGAACGCTGAATATGTTGTGTTTCTGAAAGATGCATACGCAAACGACGTCATTGATGTAGACGGTAACGAAAACGGCGTATCGCTCATCGATCTGGGCGCCGCTAGCAGAATACATGGCGACGATGGCGATTTTTACGTTGACGATCCTGACTATGAGGACCATCCGGTTGTGGGGGTGTCCTGGCACGGCGCGGCGGCGTTCGCCGATTACTACGACTACACCCTGCCCGACGCGGAGGAGTGGCAGTTTGTGGCGGGAGGCGGCCCGAGAGAA
>PUNP01000981.1 GCA_003551785.1 Candidatus Brocadiaceae bacterium
CCAGAAACAACGGGGGCGGCCATCGACGTGCCCTGTAAAATTCCATAATCACTATCGAATTCCTCAAAGGTTGAATAGACATTTTTGCCCTGGGCGACGATATCCGGTTTGATGCGTCCATCGTTGGTCGGTCCCCAGGAGCTGAAGCTGCTCATTTCGACATCTTCGGGGTCTTCATAGCCGCCGTCTATCCCATGCACGGCCCCAACCGTCAGAACATTTTTTGCAACGGCCCTGCCTGCAAGAGATGTATATCCGTCCGACCCGCCGTCGAGGTTCCTTGTGACTTCATCAACGGTGTCGTCTTCAGCCACAACGTAATGTTCAACGGGCTGCTCATCCGGCCCGTTCAAACGATCGTTCCCGGCCGCTTTTACAATAAGGTAGTGGGGGGCGTTATAAGCGAGTTCATCCCAGCTTTGCGACAGATCGGAGTAGTAGCCGAACCTGTAGTCCTCCGTTTCACTCACCTCGGGGTCACCGTACCATTCCCATCGGTCATTACCGGTATCCCAGAACCATCCCGTAGCCAGACCATAGGAATGGTTGGAGACCTGCATCCCGTCTCCGGCAGCGTCGGTCATCTCTGCAATATCATCATCCCAATCATAAGCCTCAAGGGAAGCCTCATAGGCCATACCACGGGCGTCCGGTTCTACGCCGCCGGCGACCATTGTGCCGGCGACATGCGTAGCATGGCGGGTTGGATCATCAGCGCCGTTTTTTTGAGTGACCCGCCCATCGAACTCAACATGTGATGTGAGAACAGTACCAATATCCCAGAGCCCGAGCGTCTCGCCTTCTCCCGTCAGTTCGAGTTCGCTTTTACCCGCAGGCCAGACGGCATTGACTGATGATGTTATCGTTGCACTCAGATTCAGTGTGTAATCGTAAACAGGAAAGCCGTTCTCGATTCGGCGCAGTTGGATAACCGTACCGTCCGGCAGCCGACGTTGTACGGAAATCCCCCTTTCACGGGCAAATTGCCGCACCTGTTCTCGCTCCTGTGCCAATTGCTGTCGTTTTCGCTGAGCCATATTTCTCAGCGAATCTCTTCGCAAATCGTCCTCATCAGCCGAAGCGGGGGAACTAAAAAATGTCAAACACAGCAAACACAGCAAAAAGAGCAGTAACTTCAAAAAGGTATGCATGAAATATTCCCGATTGAATTTAGTTTTTGTCTGAATGGTAAAGTTCCAGCAGATCACGACTGATTTCGCTCAGTTTCTTGTGTAAATCCCAAAAAGTCTTCGGATAACGCTTTCTGTCAATCGCCATCCGGGATCTGACTGTGTGCATTTCATCTGTAGGAGCGGGGCGGACGCTCATTTTGATGGTCCTGGCGGGCGTACGATACTCAACTTCGTGCGGGCTGACATCGGGCAGTTCGGCCGGCAGTTCGAAAAAATCCGATTCCAGAATGGACTTTTTCAAAGACTGAAAAATTTTGTTGTCGATTACGCCACGCTTTATTTCTTCTTCCTCTATGGAAGAATCTCCTGGTTCACCGCGATAGCGAAGCCGAAAAAGGACATAATCACCATCAAAACACATCTCCAGTTTGTGCCCGTAACGATCTCCGTCGCGGAACACATCACGGCCCCCACCGCTGCTGTAGACAATGAAAACCTCGTCCCATTCTGTCGTCTCTTTCTCCATGCTCAAGCACCCTATTGATATGCCCAGACTCGTAACAAAAAAAGTCAGCAAAAGCATCGTCCAGCCCCGGAATGTTGCCGCCCAAAATTTCCTGATGATGCTTTTTATATGTGCCCTGGTCATTGTGAAAATCTCCTGTCTTTATATTCCGGAAAAAACGGCTCTCATCTTCATCATTGCGGATAGAATGGTGAAGGGAACATTTCTGCGTCTGCAAGTCTCCTTCAATTATCTTTTGGCGCTCAATCGACTGTAGGGAGGGTCGATTGGCTATTCGCCACGGAACGATCATGTGCAAAATTCCGCTCTCAGGGCGACTTGCCGGTCGTCCCTGCAACTTATACCCAAATGAACAGACCCTGTTTAAGTGTCAAAACGTCAAAATATAACCGATCACGCCCCGAGAGAGCGATATTAAGATTTTTCCATCGTAGATTATCCGCAGAATTGAAGGGTCGCCCAAATCATATATTAATTATATAGGAAATACGGCGATCGTCAAAGTGAATTTAAAGTTTTTTGATAAAAACCCAAAATTCAATTATAATAACCATTATCAACTGGGATTAAAAAGCGCAACGTGGCGTTGAAATTCTGTCCAACACAACTTTTTTGAGGAGTTAATATCATGTTGACGAATCTATCGGGCAGGGATAAATGAAGTTCTATTGACTGGATAGACAGGGATAATAAATGATAAGAAGATCAATGTGCCCCGGGGGGGTGGTTGCACTTGAAGTTGCGGCACCTACTCATTATTGCCTTTTGGGCACGCTCCCGGGATGTACTTATTGCCGGCCTATAACATTTTAATTAATTAAATTATCATGAAACCAGATAAAACTTATGGTATTTCAGTAGGTGACCTTAATGTTCCCTCAACGGGAAAAGCAGATGCTTCTGAAGGCATACAGCAGGCATTAGACTCCGATGCTTCATTGGTTTATATCCCTTCCGGGGTTTACAGGATCGACGAGGGGCTGCGCATCCCAGGTAACACCCAGCTTCGGCTTCACCCGGAAGCTCATGTTTTTTTCGGTGACGGCGCTGGTAAATGTTCATCTGATTTTTTGCTTTCCAATGCCAATCCGGAACACGGCGATACAAATATTGCCGTTTCTGGCGGGATCTGGGATGGCAACAACCGCAATAATCCCCGTGGACGCGAAGGTGATCCTGATGCATACACCGGCACCATGATCAACATGAAAAACGTTACCGGTCTGGAGCTGAGCGACATGCGGATGAAGGATTCCACGGCGTATTTTACCCGACTGACCAGGGTCAAACGCTTCAGGGTCGAAAACATTCGATTTCAGATTACACATCAAACCAGAAATCAGGACGGTATCCATTGTGCCGGGAATTGTGAGGATGGCGACATACATGATATCTTTGCTCATGGTTTGAACACAACAGAAGACGACCTGGTTGCACTCAATGCTGATGATGCGCTGCTGCGCTCCGAGCTTCTCGGTGCCGAGGCCGGAAGCATACGAAACATCCGTATCTCCAATTTGCAGGCGGACGATTGTCATTCTTTTGTGCGTATGGCGAGCATCTGGGCGGAAATTTCCGATATCGATATCCGCGGGGTC
Organism: Candidatus Brocadiaceae bacterium; assembly: GCA_003551785.1. The sequence continues at coordinate 3,258 of PUNP01000981.1, forward strand.
AGAGGTGGATGCCGGAATATGGCACTGAACGCTGATGGATTGCGCTATTGCCGGGTTCCCCTGTTTAATGCTGATGATTCGCGTTACCTTGATGGAGTGGGACTGCTCAAAAATGTACGCTTCGCTAACGCCCAGGTCCATAAAACGGGAGCCGGCAACAAACCGCTGTTCTGCCTGGAGTCAAGGATGGAGAATGTTCATTTCGTCAATATACGACGAGATCTGGCGCTTGATGCATGCCCGGAGAGTACCCTGCTCGCCCTGAAAAACGTAAAGCAGTATCTTGTGAAGGCTGAGTACAGGCGGGGCGGAGCCATTAAAAACGAAAATTTACGTATTTGGCCCGTTGCCGGCACCGGTGAAAAATACGTGAAAGAGATGGCACAAGGCTGCATTAGCAGCTTTGAGGTAACCTCCAGCGATCATATCGTGGATATGTGGATCAGCCGGCCGGAGATGCATGACCTACCTCCGGCCAACAATATGGTTGGCTTGTCGATCGATTAAATTAATCCACAGGGGCGTAGCCGAAAAGTTGCAACATAAGCTGTATAGACAGGCAGGGATGCCAGTCATACATTAATGGTTGAAAGGACCACCGGGAATTTTTTCTCAATAAACTATATATTCAGATCAGGTTCATCAAATGCCCCATTTTTCACAACATACAAACCGCCTGGCCGACGCTAAAAGCCCGTACCTCCTGCAGCATGCCCAAAACCCCGTTGACTGGTTCCCATGGGGCGATGAGGCGTTTGAAAATGCCAGAAAAGAAGATAAGCCCATATTCCTTTCCATCGGCTATTCCACCTGCCACTGGTGTCATGTGATGGAGCGGGAATCGTTCGAAGACCACTCCGTAGCCGAAATCCTCAACCGTCATTTTATCTCTATTAAGGTTGACCGCGAGGAGCGTCCGGACGTGGACAGCGTCTATATGTCCTATGTCCAGGCCGTCACCGGCAGCGGCGGTTGGCCGATGAGCGTCTGGCTTACTCCCGAGCTCAAACCGTTTTTTGGCGGCACCTACTTTCCGCCCGAGGATCGCGATGGGCAGGTGGGACTTAAACGTCTGCTCGGGCGCATCGCTCAAGCCTGGCAGAACGAGCGGGATAAGCTCCTCCAATCCGCCGATTCCGTTATCGAACAACTGCGCCAAAACGCAGCTCTGCTGAGCATAGATGCAGGGGCGGAGGTGGAAGAAGGCGTTCTTGATTCAGCCTTTGAGCAGTTTGGTCGTTCGTTCGATTCGATCCACGGTGGATTCGGTGCGGCGCCTAAGTTTCCCACCCCGCCGATCATGGAATTTTTGCTGCGCTACCACGCGCAAACAAAAAGTGAAAAAGCCTTGGAGATGGTGCTTATGACCCTGCGCCGTATGGCAAACGGTGGAATATACGATTATGTCGGCGGCGGCTTCCACCGGTATTCCGTCGACCGGCAATGGCATGTGCCGCATTTTGAAAAGATGCTGTACGATCAGGCTCAGCTTGCCTGCCTTTATCTCGACTCCTGGCGGATTACCGGAGACAGTGCTCTGGCCGATACCGCACGCGGAGTACTTGATTACGTTCTCCGTGACCTGCGGGGCGAGGAGGGGCAGTTTTATTCTGCCGAAGATGCCGACAGCCCCCGCCCTGAGAATCCGAATCAAAAGCAGGAAGGGGCCTTCTACCTTTGGGGGCAATCGGAAATTGAATCGGTTCTGGGTGCTGAAGATGCCGCTCTCCTCCAGTTCGTTTACGGAACCGCCCCCGACGGCAACATAACCAACGATCCTCATGGTGAGTTTGACGATAAAAATGTTTTGTCCCGTGCCCGCACACAGGAAGAGGCGGTGGACAAATTTAACATTTCTCATCACGAGCTTGAAAAAAGACTGGATCAGATACGAAAGTGTTTGTTTGAGGTGCGCGCCCGGCGCCCGCGTCCGCACCTGGACGACAAGGCCGTGACCGCATGGAACGGGCTGATGGTATCCGCACTTGCTCAAGCTTACCAGGTATTTGATGAACATCGCTATCTCGAAGCGGCGAACGGTGCGGCGGATTTTATCAGGGGAAATCTTTACGATGAGGAGCGTGGCGTACTGCTGCGACATTATCGCGACGGTGCGGCGCCGATCGACGGCTACCTGGATGATTATGCGTTCCTCATCCGCGGATTGCTGGATTTGTATGAGGCCGGTTTCAACATAAAACATCTCGAGTGGGCGCTAAACCTTCAAAAGACACAGAACCGGCTTTTCGAGGATAAGGAAGCAGGCGGGTATTTTAACACATCAGGAGAGGACAGTTCCATTCTGG
>PUNP01000455.1 GCA_003551785.1 Candidatus Brocadiaceae bacterium
ATGGACATGCCTTCAGCATCCCCGAAGAGCCCCTGAAGAGGCTCACTACGAGCCTTCTGCTTCCAAAGACCACAAACACCAACAATTATATAACAATCTGGCCCCAAAAATCAATTATAACTTGTCGTGTATTGCAGATATCTCAGCTTCTCATCTCCGGAAAAGAAACGTTCCATTTAATCTCCGGTTTACAATGGGGCGTGTATCTATGAAGAGATTGTTCAGTCTATACCTACAAGGCCGTCCCACATAGCCGGCAGCGGCCCGACCACAGCCCCGGTGTCGGCGGCGTCGCGAGCACATAGGGCGGCATGTGTTAGAGAGAAGCTTCGTTTTGTCGCTGTTCCCGGCTCGGCGCTTCTCTCTTTCGCCATGAGACTGCGTAGCAATGGAGCGTAATAAGGCCCGGTTTTGACCGCCGTCAGATCGCGCAATGGCTCGGTATTGGTGATGATCGACGCCTTTTCCCGGTCCATTCCGACCTCGATAACTCCGTTTTCCCCGACGATCCTCAACCAATCATCTCCGTGGGTTGAGGCCGCCTTTGGCCGCAAATAGTCAATAGAAGCAGTAGCCAGGGCTCCATTCTCCAATCTGAAAACCATGGTGCATGCGTCCTCGCATCCGGGCCGCTCCGGGTGCACGGCGTTGGCGTGCATGGCGGCAACCGAAGTAAAAGCCGAATCAGCCACGGCATCAATAAAATCCAGGGCGTGGATTCCAACCCACGGAATAGTACCTCCGTAAGTTTCACGCCGCCCAAACCACTCGGGACGATTGCCAAACCGATATGACTTGCGCGCATTCAGTAAGCACACCTTGCCGATTAATCCGTCACCCACTGCTTTTGCAGCAGCAGCCAACAATGGATGAACCCGGTTATTCAGCATTGCCAGACACTCGACCCCGTTCGCCTTGACCGCCTCCCACAGCAGGCCCAGCCCTGCATGTGTAATCGCCAGCGGCTTCTCGCAGACCAGGTTACAGCCCGCTCCTGCAACCTCGATAGCCACAGGCGTTATCTGGTCCAAACGCGTGCTGATTGTTACGACATCGGGCGATTGTTCGCTCAAAAGCTGACGATAATCGTCATAAAGCGGCACGCTCGCTGTTGAGGAATACTTTGCCCTGACCCCGCTAAAATCTTCGCCTGGAAGTGCTCTAGCCAAACCCACCACCTCGACTTCCGGCATTTTTTCAATATCGTCCAAAACATGCACAAAATGCCCCCAGGAACCAATAATTCCGAGCCGTATTTTAGAGTCTTTGCGATCCTCATACACATTTGTACATGAATCTTGAGTCTCCCCCTCCCTGCCGGAACCGGCGCCAGAAGTAGAAACAGTGGTTTTGGTCCTCGATTGCAACATTTGCGATTTAGTTTTTTTAGTGTCGGTCATCATTCAATCCTCTAAAAAAATTAGCAACCTGGTTAAATCAGTTATGACCAAAGCAATCAATAAAACGTCCCCTGAACGCCTGAAAAGGGCGAAAGATGTTTCGCCCCTACAAATATATGCGCAAACATACGGGGTTCACTGAGGACTTACCAGTGTCGGCACAGGCATGCGGCTCATTTACCTCGTTCCAATGCAACAGTTTTCAAACCCTTGCTAATATTACCGGTTTTAGGCCGACGATGCAAATAAAAATGAAGTTTTGCACCCATAAGTTTTTTGTCCTGTTTTTTTAAGAACCGTCTTTAAAAAGGGGCTTATGTTTGACATAAAAAGCATTCCAGGTTATATATATACTACGTGGTTTTTTTGTATGGATGGTATGTATACACACTGTTCATGTGTGGAATCTATGACGAAGGAAATGAACGATGAACTTCTCGATAAGGCCCTGCAACTCGGTGCGAATGCTATCATTGGTTACAGATACGATTACGAAAACATCAGTTCAAAAGGAAAGTCACTCATTATTGTCTATGGGCAGGGAACAGCCGTGGTGATCGAGTGATTCATTAGATAAAAGAGAGCGACTCTTCTGCAGAAATGGAGGAAAACTGTATGCAAAGCTACAAGAAGGAACTTACTTTTAACGTTCCGCAGCGGATGGGATTTGTAAACATCACTGGAGATGTTCAAAAAGCGATTGAGGAAAGCAAGGTCAACGAAGGGTTCTGCCTCGTTAATGCAATGCATATTACCGCCAGCGTTTTTATCAATGATGACGAGGGCGGACTTCATAGTGATTATATGAAATGGCTGGAAGAACTTGCGCCCCATGAACCGATTTCCCGGTATGCACACAACGGCGCTGAAGACAATGCCGACGCTCATTTGAAAAGACAGATCATGGGACGTGAAGTTGTCGTGGCGATCACTGAAGGCAAACTCGATTTTGGACCGTGGGAACAGATTTTCTACGGGGAATTCGACGGGAGAAGAAGCAAAAGAGTCCTGATTAAAATCATCGGAGAATAACACAGGGAACGGCAATGGCTGCAGCACGCGCGGGCTGGGGGAGGCATGAGATACATCCGGCGCGGTTCACTCCCAAAATCCAAACGCTCGCCGGCTACAAGCGTTTTCCCGCCACAAGTTACGTTTTATTCTTTCGAAGCTGCTTTTGATACTGCTTCAAGAAGATCGTCCGGAGTAACAGGTTTTTCAAAAAATTCATCCACGGGCAACCAGATTTCATCCTTATCAAAATTAAGCGGATATCTCTGATTTATCGCCGTAAGCATGACAATCGGTATACTGCTGGTTGTCTCCTGAGAGCGCAGCCATCTGGCCAACTCAAAACCTGCCTGATTGGTTTCCATCATCACATCCAGCACGATAACATCCAGCCCGGTTTCCAGCGCCTTTTTCTTCGCGCTGTCTACGTCATGTGCATCCGATACCTCGTAGCCTTTACTTTCCAGAACAAGCCTATTGGCGGCAACAAACTCCCGATCATCATCTACCAACAACACTCTTTTCCCTGACATAATTACTTCCCCACATAAAACATTCATACCCCGCTTATTTCACGCGTTCCGATGCTATCTTCGTGATTAGCTGATTATATCCGTATTTTCACCGGCACGCAAACAAATCGCAGGTAGCTGAATTAAACGTCAATTTCCAACAGTATTTTTACATTCCCAACACCAAACGTTACAGCGCAAGTCCCTCAACACTTGAAAACGCTCCTTTCTTCACAGTATACTCTATCAGATCGGGAACCTCTCTTTCTGGTTAAAAAGTTGCTAACTAACCAGCTATTATACCCAAAATTAGGTTCCCTTACAAATGTACACATGCAAAAACCCATGAAATATGGGGAGAACTGAAGGAGAACATTGTATGTCTGCTCAAAAAATGTTGTTCCAGGATTTAACGATAGAAGAATTAACTGATATTTTGAGAAATTACAGCGGCTGCCGGCCCGCGCCTTACCTTACCGACCCCGCTGTCCGGGAGCAAGCTGTGCGCCTGGCCGTTCAAAACGGAGTCTGGGAACAGATAGACAGGGAGTTTAACCCAGGCGGTGATATTCCGGTAATAAAGCGCTCAGAATATCGAGATTATCGCAGAACGGGCAACCGCAATATCAGCTCGCGCCTTAAAGGCTTGCGGGGGAAAGAGTTCAGTCTCGCTGCAATGGCACTCTGGCTGGATCATCCAAAGGCGGATTTGGATTATCTGCAGGATCTGATGTGGGCCTATTGTGAAGAGACGAACTGGGTTCTTGCCGCTCATGAAGACAAGGGGTCGGAACTGGATCTTGCTTCGCTGGCTATCGGCGCCAGGTTGGCCGAGACAGCCCATATTTTCAGTGACCGGATTGAAGAGGAAGTGAAGAATCGGGTGCACGGTGAAATAGACCGGAGAATATTTCGGAATTATACGCGATATGATCACGATTTTCGGGATCTCCCGGAGGGGAACTCTTTTTTCTGGAAAACAACACGTCATAACTGGAATCATGTCTGCAATTGCAATGTTATCAAGGCGGCTCTCTACACCATTGAGCGCCCGGACTGGCAGGCAAATATTATTCATCAGGCGGTTCAGCATATGTCTTATGCACTTCAGGGGTTTGAAAAAGACGGCGGCTGCCTGGAAGGGCCGGGTTACTGGGGATATGGATTCGGACATTATGTGCAGGCGGCCGAATTGCTGTTTTCCAAAACAAAAGGCGAAATAAACTTAATGAAACACGATCCGATTATCGAATCTATCTGTCGTTATCCACTGGCGGCCTGTATCGAAGGGCAATTCAGAACGACCTTCGGGGATGGCGGCCACGGTTATGTATCTGCGCGGACAGCAATTCTGATAAATCGTTTTTTTGATATGCCCGAGCTTTTCGATCTGTGTAAAAAAAATGATGACGGCTCGGTGAGTATCAAATCAATGTATGAGCTTGCACTTTACGAACCGGAGAAAAAATGCCGCCCCAAGCCGATAGAGGATGTTTTTTTACCTTCTCTGGGACAGGTAGTTCTGAGGGGGGAAGGCGAATCGCCGGTGGTGCTTGCAGCCAAGGCCGGCCACAACGACGCCCCACATAATCACAACGATGTGGGCAGTTTTATGGTTTATCGGGACGGCTTAATGTACATAACCGATCCCGGGAGTCCGCGCTACACAAAGCGGACATTTGATGAAAACCGTTACAGCATAAATTACTGCAACTCTTACGGCCACTCTGTGCCCCTTATAAACGGGTGCATGCAGGCAGTGGGAGAAAATCATAATGGAAAAATATCGGTAGATGGTTTGAATGGATCCGGAGAAAAAGAGGCTCGGATCGAGCTTGCAGGGGCATACCCGGAAGGTACGGTTGAGGAATTGGTCAGAACGCTCAGACTGAATTCCCGGCAGAGCAGCATTAAGATGCGTGATAGTTTCGTTTTTGCACAGGAACCTGAAAATCTGCAAGAACCCTTTATAACATTTGAGGAAACGGAGGTGGCTTCAGACGGTCGTTCGGTAACAGTCGGCCCTCCAGGGAAGACGTTGCAAATTACAGCAGGAGAGGGGACCGAAGGCGTATTTGAACTGTTAATCCTCGACAAAGAAACTGAAAGAGACCGGAAAAAAAATGCTCCGATCATACGCAGAATAACATTTCATGCTGCAAATTTAAAATGTGAAACTGCTCTGGAGTTCACCCTGAGATTTGACTGGTGATTGTAGTCTGGGGGGCAGACAACGTTTGTGGCTGGGGTCGGACCACGATAGGTGCTTAATATCGAAACATCGACAATAAAACTTTTTCAAAAGGCTCAAAAAAGTTTTAGTATAACGGCAAGGCCAAACGGCAACGGCTACGGAAATACCAAAAAAATGTTGCAGGTTTGTCTTTAGGCCCGAAGGGCCGTCTGATTCATAGCCCGGGGTGGAAGCGCCCTGTCGTTGGGCGCTGTAACCCCGGGAAACTCGTGCAGGCAGCAGAACAGAGCCCCGGCAGGGGCGATTCAAAGGTTTGGCGAAATCAGGGCGAGTGCCTTTCTTGAGTCGCCCCGTCGGGGCTCAGCAGGGGGTGGGCCTAAAAGACAAATACGAATGACGAATATCCAATGTCCAGGGGACGACCTAAGCAAGCGCTGGAAG
>PUNP01000035.1 GCA_003551785.1 Candidatus Brocadiaceae bacterium
AAACCGAAACGGCGGTAATATCGAGGGACGTTTTTGTACGGGGCCGGTTTTTCAATACGCTTTTCAGGAAATTTGCCTTTGTGGTATTTTTTCGACTCCGGGCACTTTAATTTGTATTTCTCTTTTTCCTCGGGAGATGGAAACAGCACATCAATGAAATGCACCTCATGTCCCGCCTCACGCAGTAATCCGTAGAGCTGCATTAATCCTGGCGGACGCATCCAAAGGTTATAAGCTGCAAAATCATGTATATAGGGGTTTATTAATAAGAATGTAGTTTTGGGTGACAATTTGTTTTGACTGGCATTAAAAAAATTTACATTGAAATTCCGTCGGCAAACCAAGTTCGCAACCGCTCCATAATTGAAGGATACATGTTGAGGGTAACTTTTCACGTCAGTCCAGGCCTGCCAATCAATTTTTGGCAAGAACTGTTTTGACAAAAATCGTTCATCCTTTACAATATATTACTCAATAGCGGACGGAATGTAAAAAAACAACCCATTACCGGAGTATGCTTATGGATTTTTTTGATGTAGTTGAAAAACGTGCAAGTGTTCGCTCGTTCGCTCCGTGCGAGGTCGGTGATGATGAATTGAGGCGCATTCTGGACGCCGGCCGAAGGGCGCCGTCCGGTCTCAACGTTCAGCCATGGGAGTTTATCCTGATAAAAGACCCGGACACCTTGAAAAAACTGGGGAAGGTTCAGGGCTGTATTGCCGAGGCAGGGGCGGGCGTTGCGGTGGTGGTTGATCAGAACGCTACGCGTTTCTGGATAGAAGACGCTTCAGCGGCCATAGAGAACATGCTTCTCGCCATAGAGGCTCTTGGGTATGCTTCCCTGTGGGTGGAAGGATACGTGCTCAGACACGAAAAAATGGCGAAAGATGTGCTGGGTGTGCCGGAGGCCAGGCGCCTGCTGGCAATATTGCCTGTAGGGAAGGCCGGTGGACCGCAGCGTCAGGCCGGCAAGAAACCTTTAACGCAGCTTGTCCATTATGAGCGCTACGGAAGAAAACAGCGATAAAACCTCAATAAAAATAGCAGTCACCGGCAAGCCGGGATGCGGGAAAACCACTCTTTGCAGAAAGGTTGCACAGAGTCTTGGCGAGAAGTCCGGGGGGGCTGATAACGGAAGAAATTCGGGAGGAAGGGCGCCGCGGGGGCTTCCGGATGGAAGATATTGCCACGGGAGAACAGTCGCTTTTAGCTCATATCAGCAAATGTTCTGGTCCCAGAGTGGGTAAGTACAGGGTTTGCCTGGAGCAACTCAATAATTTCAGTCCACAGGTAATTGAAAGAGGCCTTCAGAAGGGACTTTTAATCATTGATGAAATAGGCCCGGTGGAGCTGAAATCACCTCGGTTCGTCTCCGCAGTAAGAAAAGCCCAGAATGCGGATATAAACTGCCTGTTTACAATCCATCGCAAATGCGCTCATCCGCTGGTAACCGAAATACGCAATAGATTTCTTGTTAAAACACTGACTCCTGATAATCGAATTGCAGAGCTTAAAGAAATCACGCGTATTTTTGCCGATAACGCTTAATCGAACGTTATTTCCGTCTCACCGGCCCGAGTGCCCCGTCGGCAAAGCTGTAGAGCCGATCCAGCTTCCGCGTACTTCTGTGGGCGGCGACGACTTCCCCGATAAATGTGGTATGGTCTCCGGTCTCTATCCGGTCCTTGACCATACATTCAAAATTGGCCAGACAGCCCCCGAGTAGAGGCGGCGCGACCACCGTTGCCGGCATTGTCTTCCATCCGCATTCGGAGAGTTTATCCTCAATATTTCTTCCGGAATTTGAGCCGCAGAACTCGGCCTGCTTGACCATCTCGGTGGATGGGTAGGCCAGGGCGAATTCTCCGCACTCGCGTATAAGCTTGCAGGAATAATTCGGATGTCCGATTGCAATCGCCATCATGGGCGGCCTGCCGCTAACTATCATGCTCCATCCAACAATGAGGGCGTTGGGGATGCCGTCTGAGTCCACGCTGCTTACCGCTGTAATTTCGGACGGATATTTCACAGCCATAGCGTCTTCCGCATTCACTTTTTCCAGTTTCTCCGCCATAAGAGATTATCCTCCTGTAAGTCCGTTTCGCGAGTGCTTCTCAATCCATTGCATTATAACAGTAACGCAGTATTCGACTTCCTGATCGGAGAGTTTCTTTCCCTTTTTTATTGCGTGCCATTTCTCCAGACATCCCCGGCAACAGGTTGCCGTAGCGTGTTGAGCAATGAAGGCAGGATGATTTTTCATGGGCGTCTGCCTGCCGTCGTTTTTTGGTCTGGCTGGTGCCAGCCGCTCATTGACGAAGTCTCTCGCATGCTGTTTTATCACAGCTTGGCCTTTTTCCCGGAGATATTCGTTTTCTTTCTCTCCGAGTTTGAAGCGGCTTCGAAACCGGGATTTCGCGAGTGATTCAAAAACCGGTCTCAAATCATGGTTTTGTCTGCATGAGCACATATTTTAAATTATCTTTTCCACACATAAGGTCATTCCCTGCTTGAGCTGCCGCAATTTTCCCGGGCTGTCCTCAAGTTTTCCCACGATGTTGCATGGAGCAACAAGTGTTGGTCGCTCATCCTGTGACATCGGTGTCGGGCCAAAGGGCATCGCGAATTTTTGCCCTTCCACCCAATAACACAAGGTGCCTGCGTCGACTGTCTGCTGGGCATCGGCTTCCAATTCTACATCAAGGGGCAGTGAGAAAAACGCTTCATCCCCCCAGAGTTGAACTTCACCTTGTTGCGGCAGTGCCTCCCATATTGCTTTCGCCGTTGGAGTTTCCTTCAGTAAACCTATTACACTATCTTCCTCCCATGAGATGCGAATGCGCATATCAAACCTCCTTATGGTTTTCTTCTTAAATTTTTGCAGTTATTAAAAAATGCTTCTCAAGTTCTTCACTGATAGTAATGTCATTAAATCCCGCCTTTTGAATCTGTTTTCTCACTTCTGAAGGCATGTATCTGAAATCCACCGGCGGGCCTTCAGACATGTTTTCCTTTTTCCAATCGACGATGCAAATTCTGCCACCGTCTTTTAGTAGCCTGCGACACTCGGCCAGCATTGCATCCGGTTCGTCCAGTTCATGGTAAAGGTTAATCATAAAGACCGCATCTGCAATATCATCATCCAGTGGCACAGAAGTTTCGTCCATTTTTACTGGAATGATATTTCGGTGGTTTGGACATACGTTTTCTCCCAGCCAGTTTATCATCTGTTCTGAGATATCACAGGCATAGATTTCTCTGGAATAAAATGAGAACTGGATGCTGAACAATCCGGTTCCCGCACCGATGTCAACAATAGTTTCGGCGGAGTCAAGACCTGTTTGATCCCATATGAATTGGGGCGGAAGGTCTTTGAGTCTCTCCGGGTTATTCAGTTTCTCAAGATTTTTGGGATCAAATTTTTTGTCGTTCATTTTAGAAAGTTCTCTTCAGGGATTTGAAGATCGGAGTTGGCAATGCAGGCCGAGAGCTTATAATGGACAGATTAATTGTAACAGATTCGGAACAATCCATACTACCAGAGACTTTCGTTCATTTTGACGAGTCTGTCAGGATGTTCGTGCGCCATAGGTCAAGGTGAAGAAGGCATGGGTCGCAATCAACAAACACCGGCTCATTGGCAAGGTATATCAGTCTGTTTTTGAACAAGATTGTGGATACGGGGTTCGGAATGCATCATATCGACTTCATAGAAGAGTTTTGGCGTGTCGTCAGACGGTGCTATGCGCAGGATGTATTCATTGCCATCAAGTGCGAAACTGTAAACGGAGTTATACAGCCCCGAACCGAACGATTGGAGCTTGGATATCGGAGTATCCGTCCACTGCCGTATCATTTGTAATGGTATGTTGTTTTGGGCGGTTTTATTCATTCTGCCAGGTGATATTTTCCTTCATCCATTTCGGCAATAAATCTTGAAGGAAGGGTGAAAATGCCCCCGTAAGAATAAATGTTGGATGGCATTGTCAAAAACAGCCTGTCTTTTGCCCTGGTCGTTGCCACATAAAATAGACGCCTTTCTTCTTCGAGCTCTTCTATACTGCCAATAGATTTCTCCGATGGGAAAAGACCGTCCAGAAGGTGGATGACAAAGACCGTGTTCCACTCAAGCCCCTTGGCCGAGTGAACCGTGGACAGCACCACCGGTTTGTCTTCCGTTTCATCAACCAGTGGCGTTATCTGATCCTGGAATTGATTAGACGGCGGATCCAGGGCAAAATCTGTTAAGAACTTCTCCAAATCGTCATACTTGGCGGCCAGGCTATAAAGCACGTCAATATCCAGCAGCCTGTTCTTATAATCACTTTCTATGGCCTTGAGTATCGGTTTGTAGTAATCTTTCAGAATTTCAATTTTGTTCTGGAGTTTGATGCCTTTTCGTGATACCCGCATCAACACATTCTGAAGCTCTTGTATGTCAGAACCGTATTTGAAACCGGTAAAACCGCTAAAATCTATTTTTCCCCCGGATTCACGTATATGATCTACGATCTTGCTGGCCGTTACGTCTCCGATACCCGGTATCAGTTTCAATATGCGGTTCCAGGAGACCGGATCCAAGGGGTTGAGAATGATCCGTAGATAGGCGATTATATCCTTAACATGTCTCCTTTCCACAAATTTAATCCCACCGTAAACCACGTATGGGATGTTTCGTTTCAGAAGTTCGGCCTGGACATAAGTACCCTGATAAGTTGCACGATAAAGAACCGCTATTTCGTTCAGGGGCAGATCGTTTTCTCTGAGCTCAAGTATTCTTGAGACGATTGACTCCGCTTCATCTTCCTGGCTGAAAAATCTCTGAACCACGGGTTTCACTGGAGCCTCTCTTATGGTGAAAAGGCGTTTTTTGTAACCGATTGAGGCGTTTTCTATAACCGAATTGGTAAAGTCGAGAATTGGTTGGGTACTGCGATAATTCTGTTCTATCCGGGCATACTTGCAGTCCGGATATGTTTCTGGGAATCTTAAAATGTTCTCGAAATTTGCTCCCCTGAACGCATATATGCTCTGTGAATCGTCGCCGACCACCATGACATTGCGATGTTTCTGTGCGATAAGATCTACGATTTCTTTCTGGACAACATTCGTATCTTGGAACTCATCGACCATGATGTAATGAAAACTGTCTTGCACGCGCTGGCAAAATCTGGAATTTTTTTTCAAAGAATCACGAAGCACTTCCAGCAGATCATCGTAGTCGAGAAGAGCATTTCCTTTCTTGTATTCTCCATACATTTTTGCAATGACTTCAATGTCATCTATGAACTCTTCCAGCCCGGTAAACTCCCGGTCAATGACTTCTTCAATGGAGACGTTGCAGTTGCGTGCCTTGGAAATGATTGACTGAACACGGCCTTTTTTTGGAAACGCGCGGCTTTTCTTGGAGAAATTCATTTCCCGCCTGATAAAATCTATAACATCAGCAGAATCCACAGCGTCCATAATGGTGAAATTGGCCGGAAGGCGAAGGAGGTTGGCATACTTTCTCAGCAGGTGATTTGCAAAGGAGTGAAATGTCCCCC
>PUNP01000205.1 GCA_003551785.1 Candidatus Brocadiaceae bacterium
AGCCCGAATTTGCGGACAACCCCAACGCTCTCGCCTGGCTGTGGAAGGACCATACCAGCCATAGTGAAGCTGAAGAAATCACAGAAAAAGCGCGTGAACTGCGCCGGCCTTACCTGGCCAAATGCGGTGGCACGTACTCCTCGGAATGGTATTGGGCCAAAGTCCTTCACTGTCTGCGAGTCGCCCCCGAAATTTTCAAGGCGGCCTGCACCTGGGTCGAAATTTCGGATTGGATTCCAGCTATCCTTACCGGCACCGATACACCGGAGACAATCCAGCGCAACATTTGCGCCGCCGGACATAAGGCGATGTACAACCTGGAATGGGGAGGCTATCCCGACAGTGAGTTTCTATCCGTACTCGCCCCTGAATTGCAGCAGCTGCGCGAAACTATTCCAGACCAGGCTGTCGACATCTCCCAGGCCGTCGGTGGATTGACGGATGAATGGGCACAGAAGTTAGGGCTGCCGGCAGGGATATCAGTTGCCGCTGGTGCCCTGGACGCACACCTGGGGGCGGTCGGAAGCGGTGTTAAATCCGGAAAACTTGTCAAAATAATTGGCACTTCGGGATGTGATATGGCGGTTCTGCCGCTCAGCGGCAACCTGCCGGATATCCCCGGACTCTGCGGTATAGTTCCCGGTTCCATATTACCCGGCTGTTTGGGACTTGAAGCCGGACAGTCCGCCGTCGGCGATATTTATAACTGGTTTGTCAATTATATTCAACCGGGCGGCACTGATAAAGGATCGCATGAGGCACTTACCGGTGAAGCGGAAAAACTTAAACCCGGGCAAAGCGGATTGCTGGGGCTCGATTGGCATAACGGCAACAGAACCGTGCTGGTGGATCAGCGTCTCACCGGCCTGCTGCTCGGTTTGACTTTGCAGACCACCCCGGCTGAAATCTACAGAGCACTCATTGAAGCTACCGCTTTCGGTGCAAGAATGATCATGCAAAGGTTCGAAGAATACGGCGTGAGTATTAACGAAATCATTGCCGGCGGCGGCATCGCTTTGAAAAATCCGATGATTATGCAAATACATGCTGATGTTATGGGCAAAGATATGAAAACTGTTCAAAGCACCCAAACCTGTGCGCTGGGAGCCGCTATGGCCGGTGCTGTTGCCGCTGGGAAAGACAAAGGCGGTTTTGAGAATTTTGAAAGCGCACGGGACAAAATGACAGGAGTTATGGATAAATGCTACACTCCCAACCCCGAAAATGCTAAAATATATAATAGACTCTTCTACTTATACCAAGACTTGCATGACATATATGGCACCCTGGATTATGAGGAAAACCTGTTTCACGTGATGAAAGAACTGCTGAAAATTAGTGAGGATGTGAAAAAACAGTGAGGTGATATTATGCATGTACAGGATGAAACAATAAAAATTATTGTAACTATGGGGGATCCCCATGGGATCGGGCCTGAACTTTGCGCAAAACTTGCATCTGACAAGGAACTGCTGCATAATATCGGTGCGGCAATCACCGTCATCGGCTCAATGGAAATCCTTCAAAAAGCCGCAAAATCAGCAGATATCCCCCGGACTCATATGAATTTAGTGGATAAACCTTCAGGAAATGTTGAAACCATCGATGTCATTGAACCTGAAAGCGGGGATTACAATACGGTGACAGAAGAAGTCATGGGAGCTACCGCAGAGAGCGGCAAAGCGAGTGTGAAATACATCGAAAAAGGGGTCAAATACGCAATCGACGGCGATGCGCACGCTATAGTCACCTGCCCCGTCAGCAAGGAAGCCTTAAAGATGACTGGATGCAAATACCCCGGCCATACTGAAATGTTAGGTGCATTATGTGGCTGCCCGCATAAACCAATAATGATGATGCTTAGTGATCACCTGAAAGTCGCTTTCGTAACGACTCACGTTGCTATCAAAGATATTTCGAACATCCTGTCAGAAGAAAGGGTTGCAGGCACGTCAAGGATTTTTGCCCATGCCATGGTAAAATACTTTAATGTCAAACATAATAAGCTTGCTTTATGCGCCTTCAACCCGCATGCAGGCGACGGCGGGCGTTTCGGAAATGAAGAGGCTGCTGTGCTTCAACCTGCTATTGAGAAATTAAACGACGAAGGCCTTCACATTGAAGGACCGTTACCGGCAGACACCTTATTTTACAAAGCTTTGGAAGGTGATTATAATGGTATTATTGCTATATACCACGACCAGGGAATGATCCCCGCCAAAATGTACGGGCCCGACAAAGTGGTAAATATTACGCTCGGATTACCCATCATCAGAACCAGCCCCGCTCACGGAACAGCCTATGATATTGCCGGACGTGGTATTGCTAATGCCGGTTCTTTCGTTAAAGCGGTAAAGACTGCTGTCGGAATGGTAAAAACAGATCGGATGAATGAGAAAAAAGCTTAATTACATCAACACGTAATTCTCAGTAAACCAGCGTCACAGCGTACGGTGGTGATAACTTAAACGTAGTTTGAATATTTTTAATAAACACAAGTGGAAAGGACCACAAGGCACCCGGAAAAAAGAGGCAGCGGCGTTACTCTACACCATTGCTGGAAAAGCCACATGGTCAGGTGTACTGTTGTGTATTCCCTTTAGATACAAAACCATACTATGAAACTACAAAACTTACAATTAAGAAAACACCTGTTTTTTTCGAATATAGTTATATTGATGGGCTTGCTTTCAGTTTTTTTGCAACTTGCAATAGCATATTCAGGCGAAAATGAGCAATCTGGAGCCTTATACATTAGAACCTCCCCACACCGTGCCGAAATTCGGATCGATGGTCAGGTTGTGGGAGTCAGTCCCTGTACCGTTAAAAACCTACCCGCAAAAAGTGTCTTGATAACTGCCGAACGCAGCGGGTTTCACAAAGCGGAAAAAACTGTAGAAGTGCTGCCGGATGAGATTCAAACAGTCGATATGGATTTACGGCCAAAAGAACGTGTAGGGCATCTACTGGTATTGGCAAAGCCTATAGGCGCCAGTGTGCTTTTGGATGCGGATTCTGTGGGCCTTTCCCCCCTGCGATTAAGCAACCTGCTGGCCGGCGAATATGAGCTGACAGTGAAGAAAGACGGCTACGTAACTTCAACAGATACAGTCACAGTTGATTCAGGCCGATACCATGAGATAAGATTCGAATTGCAGCAAGACCCACAAGCAACGGTAACGCAGAAAGAAGATGCGGAGTCTGAGGTTGTATCGGGTAAAGATAAAGCTAAATACGACACCGACCAGACCAATGAAAAGGATGTAGAGGATGCTGCCGCCTTTTTTGAGCCGATACGGACTTTGATTAAAGAGCGTAGGTATGACGAATCTATAAGCAAATTTAAGGAACTCCGCGAAAAAGGAGGATTCTCAGATGCAGAATTGGAATATATACATAATGCCAAAAGGATTGTCGACGCTGGATATGAGGCGTTAAAAGATAGGACCGGTGAAGAAAATTATCCGCTGCCCTTACGCCAAGGCGGTTCGATTACCGGAGAGCTGATCGATGTAGGCGAATCAAACGTATTAATCGATACGGGAAGTATCCGTAGAGAAATCCCACTGGCCGACATTCACATCGACAGAATACTTCGGCTTGCTGCCCGGCGTTTTCCACCCCATCGTCCGCAAAATCGCCTAAAACAAGCATATTTATACATTTTAGAGGGAGAATTTCAAAGAGGAGAAAATGCTATCGACTGGGTGGATAACCGTGGACATGACACATCTTTCATCAAATCTATCCTCGAACGTGAAAAACTGGCCGCCCGAAAAATCAATCAACAGCAGCACCTGAGTGAAGATGAGGTTGAAAAGGATGAAAAAAAACAGGAAAGAGTGCTCGAAGATATGGAGGAAGACTCAAAACATGATGGAAAAACATTGCTCATAGACCTTCATTTCGGCACTAATTTGCCTGACAATGTGATGCAGCTTATGGAAAAAGTGGGGTATAACATTATAAGCGCCTACAGCCCTTTCACCGCCGAAGAACTTTCCGATGCCGATGTATATATACTTAATTCCCGCAGACGTATGCCGGCACCTTACGAAGATGCAATCGTTGATTCTTTGATATCTTTTATAAGAAACGGCGGTTCCGTGGTTTTATTTGCAAACAAACCTTCCGAATATTCCAGTGAAGAACGAACAGCTATACCGTTCTTAAATATGTTAAACATGGATTTGGAAACGGATGAACTGATCATCAGTTCAGTCGCTCCTCCCTCGCACCCTACAGACACCCTCCCTGCAAGACGAGTAAGGCAGCATGTTATTCTTGCCGGAATAAGCGGCTATATCCCCTTTCCGCTGGATGCTACTCCCATACTTTCCGCCGGCAATCCTATACTGCAGGGGAGCGAATTTGTCAGGGCCAGAGGCAAGGGTATCTCGGAAATCCCCTTGCTCATCGCCGGAATGCTGGACGATGGGAAAGTCGCCGTTTTCGCTTCATTGCCGGATACTTCACATGAAGAACGCGGTGAAGCCGCTATTGACTTGATCCTTAATGCTGTCAGATGGGCATCAATCAAATAATAATGAAATACTTATATGGATTAGGAGCTTTCACTATAATGCACACATTCAAACTCAAGACGGGTAGCGGAACGGATTTTATTGATATTACAGCTAATGTTACTGAGATACTGCAAAAAACAGGGCAAAAAGACGGTATTTGCTGCGTTTATGTTCCCCATACGACCGCAGCCGTTACTTTGAACGAGAATGCCGATCCGTCGGTATGCAGGGATATGATTAAAGGATTGAGCAAGCTGATCCCGCTGCAAGACGCCTATGAGCACTTTGAGGGTAACAGCGCAGCGCATATAAAATGCAGTCTTATTGGAGAGTCCGTCACTATCCCCATAGAGAATAACCGATTAGCTTTAGGTACATGGCAAAGCATATATTTCTGCGAGTTTGACGGGCCGAGGAATAGGAAGGTCAACGTCGTTTGCCTTGCCCCCCCTTCTGCCGGTGATCATCTACGGTAGATTTTTGCAGACTACTGGGGACGTCATTGGTTCTCAGAATATTAGGGATAATACTCTGTCTATTCTTCATCATAGACAACAATGGAATTCACAGGATAGCCGCTGAGTTTGTCCCTGCCATTAAGGAAAGCCAATTCGATGAGGAAAAGACATGACACAATATCCCCTCCTAACTGCTGCACCATGCTGCAGGAGGCCGCCATCGTTCCACCGGTTGCCAGCAGATCATCAAACATCAACACCTGACTTCCTTTTTCAATGGCGTCTTTATGAATAGCAAGTGTATCGGTACCGTATTCTAAATCGTAGGTTTTTTCAATAGTTTCGGAGGGCAACTTTCCACTTTTGCGAATCGGTACAAAACCCACATTAAGTTTTTGAGCCAGAATCCCTCCAAAAATAAAGCCCCTGGCTTCAATGCCTACAACAACATCTACCTGAGTTTGACCGATGGCCTCTGCAAGCACCTCAACGCTTTGAGAGAGAGCAACGGGATTTTTTAGGAGGGTGGTGATATCTCTGAAAACAATCCCTTTAGATGG
>PUNP01000387.1 GCA_003551785.1 Candidatus Brocadiaceae bacterium
ACCACTGAAAGAGAGTTTGAAAAAGTTCCGCAACTTCTTGCTGATTACCGACGGAGATACAAGCATTCTGGGAGCCCTGAAAGGCGTTAAAGTGCTTTTTCAAAGATGTCTGTGGCATATGTGTCAAACGACCAAAACCGACAACACCATTGCGATCATAACAGTCTTAACAAGCATCATAACATGTTTATTCATCTCCACATCCTCACAATTTAGCTCACGAAAGTACTATTATACAGAAAAACAACACTACTGAACAGTAATTATAATTCAAAAAAGAAGGCCTATGTCAATTTAATCCCGATCCCGAATCCTTCGATAGGATGAGATAAAAAAAGTATCAACATTATTTTTTCAAGTTTATAATAGTAATAAAATTCACTGCTTCCAATTTTAATTCCGTATTATCCTCCACTTTAATTGATAACATTGGCTCACCTTCATCTTTCCGGAGGAAAATTATGGAATTTGCGCCCTCTGAAAATGTCGTAAGCGGGAAGATTTAAGGAAATACTGTGATTGCCGATACGCAAAAAATCTTACAGCGCAAATTCCCCGACTATAATTTTGCTTGCAATTATCAGCAATTCAAGGTATGATAAAGTTTTTCTGTTATTCCTCAGTCATCGAAACAGCGATCAAAATACATGCCATGAATGAATCAGATAATAATTCCATTGACGAACACGAGTCTGAAGGTGAATTTGAAAAAGATTTGCAAAAGTTAGAAAATATTGTCTCGAAATTGGAAAGGGGGAATTTATCCTTAGACGAAGCTATGCAGATGTATGAAGATGGGATCGGGGCTTATAAAAATTGCAGTAAACTGCTCCGTAACGCCGAATCTAAAGTCATCAAACTCGTTGAGTCTCTCAACGGTGAATTGGAAGAGGCTGAGCTTGATCATAATGATAACGATAATAATCTTAACTTATGACTATAATGAACGCTATTTACGTTTTAGCCTCGCCAAATAAACCGCAGGTTCGGCAATGTCTTGACCTTTTTATTCCCTGGCTCAGGCAGCATACCAACGTTTACACCGATGCCGGAGAATACGGGCCGACACTCCCCCCCGACATCGTTCCCGACTGCGCTCTTGTCTTTGGCGGTGATGGAACGATGCTGGTGGCCGCACGAAAATTCGCATCCGATAACGTTCCCATCCTCGGCATCAACCTGGGTAAATTCGGGTTCTTGACACAAGCCACAACTGATGATGCTTTTGAAATAATGGAGAAAGTCCTGGCAGGCGATTTTGAAATAGAAGAACGTATGATGCTGAACTGCGATTTAAAGGAGAACTCCCAAATTGTAGAAAATCATGTGGGCCTTAACGATGTTGTCATATCAAGGACAGCCCTGTCGCGTCTTTTGACGCTTGAACTGCTCGTTAACGACAAATGGGTGAATACTTATCGTGCCGACGGATTAATTATATCTACCCCGGTAGGCTCGACCGCACACAGCCTGGCCGCAAGCGGGCCCATCCTCACGCCCGACCTGAGTGCTTTTATCATTTGCCCCATCTGCCCACATACGCTGAGTAACAGGCCCATAGTCATCTCTTCCAATTCGGCGCTGGAACTTAGACCGCGGGATTATTCGGAATCACCGGCATTAACTGTAGATGGACAAGTCTTCAGACCACTGTCCAAAGAAAACTCAATAATAGTAAAAAAATCTGATAAATCACTTAAACTCATAAAAACAGGGGATAGAACCTTTTTCCAAACCCTCAGAGAAAAGTTAGGCTGGAGCGGACAACCGAATTATGTCGAAAAAAAAACAAATAAAACATATTGAAGTAAAAATTCTCGATAAATACTGTAAAGGGTGTGGTCTGTGCGTCAGCGTATGTGAAATAGGGAAACTGGAAATGAATAACCATCCCAACAAAAGAGGTGTTGAAACACCCAGATGTGCTTTGGATATTCAATGCACAGCATGCCTGAAATGCACTGCTGTATGCCCCGGTGCGGCCATCGAAATCTACCGCATCGAAAGTCAGGATGATGGTAAATAATCATTGCTTCTATCCGGAATCACATGAGCAAAAAAACAAATAAAAATGAAAAAATACTCATTTCCGGTAATGAAGCCGCAGGCGAAGCGGCTATCAGGGCCGGGTGCAGGTTCTATGCCGGCTATCCAATAACACCACAAAATGAATTAATCGCTTATATGGCCGACCAGCTGCCCCTGCGCGGCGGCAGCTTTGTCCAGGCCGAAAGTGAACTGGCCGCTATCAACATGGTCTATGGTGCCGCTGCTGCCGGTGTGCGCTGCATGACATCCTCCAGCAGCCCCGGGATCAGCCTCAAACAGGAAGGTATTTCCTATATCGCCGGCTCCCGGCTCCCCGCTGTTATCATCAATGTCCAGCGCGGCGGCCCCGGCCTCGGGGGTATCGGCAATGCTCAAGGCGACTATTTCCAAAGCACACGCGGCGGTGGAAACGGCGATTACAGATGTATCGTCCTCGCACCCGCAAATGCTCAGGAAATGGCGGATATGACTTACAATGCATTCGAACTCGCAGATAAATACCGTATTCCCGTTATTGTGCTCAGTGATGCAATGACCGGACAAATGATGGAAGGGGTCTCGTTCGAAAAACTCAACACACCAAAAATCAATGAAAAAAAATGGGCCCTTACCGGCGCCCATGGACGGGAAAGAAATGTTATCCATTCATTCTATCTCGAACAGGAACGGCTTGAAAAATTCAATATTTTACTGCAAAATTTATATAAAGAAATCGAAAAGTCCGAAGTAGAATTCGAAATAACCGGAAGTGAGAACCCCGAAAAAATCATTGTCGCCTTCGGGAGTGCCGCCCGAGTCGCCAAAAACATCGCATTAAATCCACCTGAACAGTTGAAAGAAAAAGTCGCATTGTTTCGACCTAAAACTCTCTGGCCGTTCCCCTCTGAACAACTGCGTGAATGCGCTGCCGGCGCTGAAACCGTCCTGACTGTAGAGATGAACGCCGGTCAAATGATTGAGGATGTGCGCCTGGCACTGACTAACACAAATGCCAGGGTTAGCTTGATGGCGCACCCGGGCGGCGGAATACCGGTTGAAGCTAATATTCGTGGTAAATTGCTGTCTCTTTGAGGATGCTTCAGATGAAAACTGACAATACCGTCCAACGCAAAAATATATATAACCGCCCCTCCATGCTCTACGATACTTCAATGCATTATTGCAAAGGGTGCGGTCACGGTGTGATGCACAGAATCTTAGCTGAAGTGATAGAAGAACTGGGCATCAAAGAAAAAACTATCGGCATAGCACCGGTCGGATGCGCCGTGCTCGCTTATGAATACATAGACATCGACTGGAGTGAAGCGGCTCACGGACGCCCGCCGGCTGTAGCCACCGGATTAAAAAGAGTTCAACCCGATAAAGTTGTCTTCACCTACCAGGGTGACGGCGACCTGGCTTCTATCGGCATGGCCGAAACTATCCACGCCGCCAATCGGGGGGAAAACATTTCCGTTATTTTTATTAATAACGCTTTATATGCAATGACTCAGGGACAAATGGCACCAACCACTATGGTCGGGCAGGTGACGACAACGACTCCCCGCGGTCGTAAGGCGGAAGATGAAGGACCGCCAATAAAAATGTGTGAACTATTGAAAGATTTTGACAGAGTTATGCTCGCCGCTAGAACTGCCGTCAATACGCCCGAAAATGTCAGGAAAACCAAGAAATTAGTAAAAAAGGCATTTCTTAACCAAATTAACGGTAACGGTTTCTCCATGGTGGAAGTGCTGTCCGCCTGCCCGACATATTGGCGGAAGAAACCGGCAGACTGCAACGTTTTCATCGAAAAGGATATGGTCAAATCCTTCCCCTTAGGTACTTTTAAAGATATTAGCCGGATTGATTAACTTAATATGAGTGAAAAATCTAATCATATGGAAAATAGAATAGTTATTGCCGGTTCGGGTGGTCAGGGTATACTCAGTGCCGGTAAAATGCTTTGCAGGAGCTGCCTGACAGAAAACAAAAACGTCACTTTCATGCCGTCATACGGAAGTGAAGTCCGAGGTGGCACCGCCAACTGCCATATAGTCGTTTCCGACGCGGAAATTGCCAGCCCCGCCGTCTATTCCGCCGACGCCATGGTTATACTCAATGAACCCTCCCTGCGAAGATTCGGAAACTATATCAAGCCGGAAGGGTTGCTGCTAATGAACAGTACATTGATCAATAACGACAATATTGACATCATCACAAAAAATGCCAGAGAATTGGAAGCCACTTCCCTGGCGGCAGAAATCGGAAATGTGATAGTAACCAACATTATTATGCTCGGGGCTTTCGTCAAAATTACGAATATATGCCAACTTCAGACACTGGAAGAGGTTATATCAGAATGGTTTGAAGAAAAAGGAAAAACTAAAAATATTGATATAAATATCGAAGCACTCCACAAAGGTGCGGAATATGTATAAACCACTATTGGAAGCCACCGGTGGGAAAGGCATGTATATCAATGTTAACCAGGCCGACGAAACGCAAAGACAGGAACTGCTGGAGCTGGCCGAGAGCTATATCCCGAACATTTCATAAACCAACGACACTATTTAACATAACAAATTGAAATACAATATTTTAAGTATCAATTTGGGACTTTATAAATTTGCAGTGTGTACAAGGGGACCCTCAAACGGCGGTTTACCCTGTCGGGCGCCTCTTCAGCGGCGCATCTGCGGCAAAAGTCTGCACTTGCAGTATAGGAATACAGCGGCGTTTGACATTTGCCACATATGCACCACTGAAAACGCGTGAAATGTTCGGGATAGTGTCAACTGGCATTATACGTGACCACATTGACACTATCCGTGATAATGCCAATTGTCACTCCACGCTATATGTTGTAGAGATGCCATTTGGCACAATCGAGGATAGATAATCAGGAATAATCCTTTTCCCCTACTTTTATAGCTCGAAGCAAAGCCCTGGCTTTGTTCAAAGTCTCCTCATATTCCAGAGACGGTACACTGTCGGCGACCACCCCGCCGCCCGCCTGAACGTAGGCGAGTTCGTCTGTCAGTATGATTGTCCTGATGGCAATACAGGTATCCATATTACCGTCAAAATCGAAGTATCCGACCGCCCCGCCATAAGGCCCCCTTTTAGTGGGTTCCATCTCATCGATGATCTGCATGGCCCTTATTTTAGGTGCTCCGGTCAAAGTACCGGCCGGGATGCAGGCCAACAATGCGTCAATGGCATCCATATCATCCGTCAATTCACCACTGACGTTAGATACGATGTGCATAACATGGGAATAGCGCTCAATGACCATCAGGTCGTCAACATTGACACTTCCATATTTACAGACACGTCCCAGGTCGTTGCGCCCCAGATCGACCAGCATAATATGCTCAGCTCGTTCTTTAGGATCCGCCAGCAATTCCTCAGCCAGATATCGGTCCTCCTCCTCACTGCCGCCCCTTTTACGTGTGCCGGCAATCGGGCGAACCGTCACTTTCCTGCCTTCAACACGCGTCATCACTTCCGGGGATGAGCCAATCAGCTGCAAATCGCCCATTTTCAGTAAAAACATATACGGAGAGGGGTTGACAACCCGAAGTGCCCTGTAAATATCAAGTCCCGAAGCATCTGAACTCACACTGAGCCTCTGGGAGGGAACGACCTGAAAGATGTCACCGGCTTTGATATATTCTTTGCACCTGTCAACTACTTTAAGATATTTACCGCGTTGGAAGTTCGACTCATAATCCGTTACTTCCTCACCGCCGGGATCAATATCACTGGTTAGTTCCTGAACCGGTCGGCTAAGCTTGTCCACCAACCTGTCGATTCGACGGCAAGCCCCACGATAAGCCGTCTCGGCATCTTTGTTATCAGTAGTTACGCTGCAAACAACTTTAAGGGTTTTATCAAGATGGTCGAATATGAGCAATTCATCAAAAAACATAAAGTACAAATCGGGAAGTCCTCTGTCATCATCCGGACAATCAGGCAAGTCTTCTACAAACCGAACGGCATCATACCCCATATACCCAACAGCCCCACACGATAGACGAGGTAAGCCATCAACCTTAACCAGCTTCATTTGATGCAAAAAATTTCGGAACTCGGCGAAAGGCTCTGGTACTACTTTACGCTCAACTTCCGCACCTTTTTCAATGATTACTTCGTTGCCATAACTCTTCATTATCGCAAAAGGGGAAGTTCCGATAAAACAGTAGCGCCCTATTTTTTCGGGGCCGCTTGCACTTTCGAGCAAAAAAGAAAAATTCTCTTCTGCAATTTTACGATATGCCGAAACCGGCGTGAGCGAATCGGCTGTGAGGTTTCGATAAACGGGAATAATATTCCCTGAATAATTTTCGTATTTAGCCTTGAAAATCGAAAAATCAGGAAAATAACGCTGTCTCATAACATAACTCCCAAAACATACATGGGTTCCCTTGATTACCCGCGCATAAAAGATTTATAATGTATTGAAATGATTAATTGAAGTCCTCAACAGTTTATCACCAATCAGAGACTTTTTCAATCGATTCAGGGAGTAATACAAATGATTGCATACACCGCCGGCATAATAGCAGGAGCATCTACAACCGTATTTCCACTGATATATATGATGAACTATGACCGCTGTATTGCGATGATCCAATCCCAAAATCCTGATTTTGACCCTGCGGATTTCACGCATGCGATTTCACATATGACCCCCAATCTCCTTGCAGGAATTGCAGTTGTAGGTGCGGTTGTCATGCTTATATGCACTTTGATGGCAGCCATCACAGGACTGCGAAAGCTTAATAGAGAATCTGCCATCACAACGGATGGGAAAAAAACTCTACAAAAAGCCCCCGCCCAAAAACGTTCTAAAAGGTCTATGGATACCGAGGGTGAAACGGAAATTTAGGCCCCTTAAGGGTTGCAAGAAATGCGGGTCAGAATACATACATGCTTGTAGACAGACTCAGCAAGTGCCTCCAGATTGTAGCCACCTTCCAGGACTGAAAGAGTACGGCCCTGGCAGCATTTCTCCGCCAATTGCAGCAGAATTTCAGTTATCTTTGCGTACCCCGAAGCTGTCACCATCATAGTACTCAGCGGGTCTTTTTCGTGAGCATCGAAACCGGCCGATATGAGAACAAAATCAGGATTGAATTCAACCAGAACAGGTGCTATCTGTTCTTCAAAAATACGTATATACTCACTATCACCCGTTCCTGTTTTAAGAGGAAAATTCATATTGAACCCCGCACCATCACCCTCCCCCCTTTCTTCAACAAAGCCGGTTCCCGGATATATCTCCTTTTGATGAAGTGAGATATAAAAGACGGAGGGATCTCGATAAAAAGCATTCTGTGTACCGTTGCCGTGGTGAACGTCCCAATCTATTATTGCCACTTTACTTATGCCGTATTTTATCTGCAAATCCCGAGCCGCAATAGCCACGTTATTAAAGATACAGAACCCCAGTGCCTGATTTGCTTCGGCATGATGCCCTGGCGGACGAACAGCACAAAAGGCATTGGTGATTTTCCCTTCCATAATAGAATCGGCAGCTTTAAGCACTCCGCCTGCCGCTGCCAAAGCGACGTGATAGCTTTTTTCGGAAATGGGAGTATCCAGTGAACCCAGGAATCGTATCCCACTGATGCAGGATTGCCTGACAGCCTCGATGTACTCCGCATGATGTATTTTACCTATCCATGACTGCGCAGCTTCTCCGGGTTCGATCGGAGTCAAACGATGCATAAGCCCCTTTTCACTGAGCCGTTCAATAACAGAGAGCACCCGCTTTTTATTTTCAGGATGTGTGCAGCCGGTATCATGCATTAAAAACACATCCGAATATACCAAACCAGTTTGGTGTTTTTGCGATATCATCCCCATATTAAGGAACATCAAAATTTTTGCAAAGATCATCGACATCTTTTGCAATACTTGCAGCCTGGGCTTCGGGGTCTGAAGCCTTCAGTATCTGCGTGATCCATTCTGCGATAGCTGATGCCTCACTCTCTTTCATCCCCCGAGACGTTATAGCGGGTGTTCCGATGCGTATCCCGCCGGCTTCAGCTGGATTGCGTCTATCAAAAGGCACAGCATTTTTATTAACGGTAATCCTGGCTTTCGCCAACCATTCTGTAGCCTGTCGGCCGGAGAAATCGCAATCGGAAAAATCCAGCAAAAAGAGATGATTATCGGTACCGCCGCTGACCACAGGAATATTATGTTGTAAAAAGACCCCCGCCATAGCTTTTGAGTTAGCGATTACCTGCTTCTGATATTCGACAAAATCAGGACTTAGCGCTTCCTTAAACGCAACGGCTTTAGCGGCAATTACATGCATCAAAGGTCCGCCCTGAATACCGGGGAAAACGGATGAATCAATGCTTTTCGCATATTCCTCTTTAGCAAGAATAAAACCGCTGCGCGGGCCCCGTAAAGTTTTGTGCGTCGTTGATGCTACAAAATCAGCATATTTTACCGGATCGCAATGCAAACCGGCAGCCACCAAACCAGCAATATGCGCCATATCCACCATAAGATAAGCATCAACAAGATCAGCAATATCACGGAACTTGCTAAAATCTATTTCCCGGCTATAAGCACTTGCCCCCGCTATGATAAGATCAGGGTTTTCCTGCTCGGCAAGACGTCTGACCTCTTTGTAATCGATCCGTTTAGTGTGTTCATCAACACCGTAACTAACAACTTGATATAAGTCACCGCTGAAATTGCGGTTATGGCCGTGGGTCAGATGACCGCCATGCGCTAAAGACATCCCTAAGATTTTAGCGCCCGGGCGCAGCACTGACATGAAGACTGCCATATTAGCCTGGGAACCGGCATGCGGCTGAACGTTAGCATATTCAGCACCAAATAATTCCTTTGCTCTCTCTATGGCTAAGTTTTCTACGACATCAGCCCACTTGCATCCGCCGTACCAGCGTTTACCCGGATAACCTTCGGCATATTTATCTGTCAACACTGAACCGGCTGCCTCCCTAATAGCAGAGCTTGAATAATTTTCTGAAGCAATCAATTCTATATGCTCACGCTGCCGACATTTTTCCCCTTCTATAGCTTCAAATACTTCACGATCAGCCTCGGATAAACATCCGGTATAACATTTTTTTTTTGATTCGTGCATTTATCTTTATTTATTTTGAAAACAGCTTCGGCGGTAAAATGGGGAGACACTCTGAGCCAATAAGAGTCTCTCTTTTGCAACTTGAAGATTAGTATTTAAAAAAACAATTTCTTGCTTTTCAAGAATTCGCCAACTTGATCATACAAACCAACTCATTATAATGTTTTAAAGCTTAAATTTTAAAGTTTTTCAAATTTGTCCGGGTTATGATTTATCATATTCTGTATGTGTCCTCACCCAGATATTACGATAGCGAACGAGGTCGCCGTGGTCTTGCAATTGCAGAGGACCTTCCGCACGATGCGGTTCATAGCAAGCTGTTTGCTTATGCTGTGTAGGCCCCATAAGTTCTTTGTGATGATGCACCATAACACCGTTGTGTAGAACAGTGACATAGGCCGGTTTTTTGAGTTCGTCACCCTCAAAACGTGGTGCTTCCCACAAAATATCATACGTCTGCCATTCACCAGGCTTCCTGCAGGCATTGACAAGCGGCGGACACTGGCCGTAAAGCGCCCCTGCCTGGCCATCCGGATAAGTAGGATTATTATAACAATCAAGGACTTGAATTTCATAAAGTCCCATTAAGAACACACCACTGTTGCCGCGCCCCTGGCTATCGCCATTCACTTCAGCAGGGGCCGCCCATTCAATGTGTAATTGGCAATCACCAAAAACATCCTTTGTCTTGATATCACCGGTTCGCGGCACGACCTCCATGTAACACCCTTCAACCTTCCAACCTGCGGCCGAACCGTCTTTCACGGATTCCCAACCTGACAGATCAGTTCCGTCAAAAAGAATCCTGGCATCAGAAGGAGGATTACCCGGCGCTTCCTGAGTGCTCGGTGTAGGTGGGGTAATTATAGGCGGTTCCGGACGAATACCATGAACGCGATAATCCGTCCCTGGTATTATTGGAGTGTCTTCATAACATACTTCGTTCAAATCAGTCATTATTCTACCTCCGTAAATTTTGACAGTGGAAAGCTATGCAATGATAAACCAAAGTGAATACATTGTCAAAAGAATCATCGTGAAAAGATAAGCAAAGCAAAAAGGCGGTTTACCCTGCTGGGTGCTCTCTCAGCGGTTCATCTGCAGCAAAAATCTCCACTTGCACTGATGCAGCACTGATAACGCAGGAAAAGTCAGGGGTAAAATATTTGAAATTTGGTGAGGCTCTGTGTTATATTATGCCCAACAACTTGTAAAAAAAGATTTTTAAAGTATGATATTGCAAATTTCAACTGTTTTTCTTTCTCGCTGACCTTAAACCGGAGGGCTGTAAAATGAACTTGTCGAATGTCGCCGCTACTGCCGAACCATCTGCAACATTGTCATTAAACTCACTGGCTAAACAGCTCGCTGCCGGAGGTGAAGATGTCGTTTCCTTTACTGTCGGAGAGCCGGATTTTGACACCCCGGAAAATATCAAACAGGCCGCTATCCGTGCAATTGAAGCGGGATATACAAAGTATTCCCCCGCGCCCGGTTTCCCTGACCTCAGGGAAGCTATTGCTGATGATTTTAAAAAGTCTAACGGATTGGATTATTCTCCGAAACAGGTTCTGGTTTCCAACGGTGCCAAGCAAGCCCTTTACCTGCTGATGCTTTGTGTGCTGGATCCCGGCGATCAAATTATCCTGCCGGCACCCTATTGGCCGAGCTACGCAGATCAGGCTAAGGCCTGCGGCGCTGAACCCATCGTGGTCGATTGCACCAACACCGAGCTAAAGTTGCCCCCCCGGGCCCTTGAAGAAGCCGCCGGCCCAAAAACCAAAATCGTCATGATTAACACCCCCAGCAACCCGACTGGTATGGTTTATTCTAAAAAGGAACTGCAAGCTTTAGCCGAGGTCGCCGAACAGAAAGATTTATGGATATTCTCTGATGAAGTTTATGAAAAGCTGGTGTATGACGGTTTTTCACATGTCAGCATGGCGGCTCTTTCCGATGAAATCTATAACAGAACTGTCACCTTCAACGCCGTTTCAAAAACTTACGCCATGACCGGCTGGCGCATCGGATACGCCGCGGGCCCCGAAGATATAATTACCGCTGCCGGACGGCTGCAGAGCAACCTGACAAGCGGGCCCAACAGCATCGCCCAAAAAGCCGCTCTCGAAGCTATTACCGGTGACCAGAGTGCCGTCAATGAGATGCGCGCAAAATTCGACTCGCGTCGCACAATGCTGGTTGATGGGCTCAATGATATTGAGGGTGTCGAATGCAAAAAACCGACGGGGGCTTTTTATGCCTTCCCTGATTGCAGCGGCCTGATGAATACAACCTATGGCGATAAAAATGTGCAATCCTCCATGGACTTGAGTAAAGCACTGCTCGAAACCGTCAGACTGGCTGTCGTACCAGGGTCTCCCTTCGGCGCTGAAGGATACCTCCGCTTCTCCTATGCCGTCAGTGAAAACGACATCCAAAAAGGGCTGGCACGCTTAAGGGATTTTATTGAACGCTAACGAGCAATTAGCGGAGGAAAATAGCAGAAAGTTCATGTTTTATAACCAGGCAACCGGTAAAGAAGTTGAAGTAAGTGATTTGGAACCAGGTAGCTCCAAATTAAGGGAAAGCATATCTTAACGGAAACATAGGCGGTCTAATATTTTTTGTTACTTTGTTGCTTATACGCCGTTGAAAACGCTCTAAACTCATATAAGGACTAAACATGGGGAATGAAGGGGAAAGAATATTCATTTCAGCAGGCGATCATTCCGGTGATTCCCATGCAGCTCACCTGATGGAAACGATCTCTAAACGCGACCCCTCTATTTCTTTTATAGGGTTCGGGATGAAAAAAATGATGGATGCGGGCTTGCAGCGGCTCGACACCAAACAACCTGCTCAGCAGAATGCTATGTGGCTCTATAATCTGTTGAGCCTGAACAGTTTTCAGAAAAAGTTATCTCTCTCTAAAAAACTTTTCCGTTCCAGTCCGCCCAAACTCCTGATTTTAGTTGATTATGGCGGCTTCAACCTGTTCTTAGCTAAAGAAGCCAAAAAACATGACATTCCCGTGCTTTATTATATTCTGCCGCAAGCTTGGGCTCACGGGCGTTATAGACTAAAAAAAATTAGTAAATGGGTTGATAAAGCAGCAGCTATCTATCCTTTCGAACCGCAAATATGTGAAAAATATTCCGTCGACGCTTTCTATGTTGGCCACCCGGTCTTCGACACATTAAAGTCCCACCCGCCTGATATCAGCCGGGTGAAAAAATTCACCAAAGAGCACGATGAGAAAATAATCGCTCTTTTCCCCGGCAGCAGAACGCAAGAATTAAATGCTAATTTCCCTATTATGCTGAAAGCTGCCAACATGCTGCAGAAAAAGTATCCAAATCTATCTTTCATATCACTTACCCCCCCCTCTGTCCGGGCCCATGCAGGTAAAATCATCAAAAATTTTGATGTGAATGTTGAATTTCCGAACCTTTCATCTTTTGAATTAGCCAGGGCCGCTGATCTATGCATAACAAAGTCGGGTACCATTACGCTTGAAATAGCCTCCCAACACACACCGATGGTCATACTCTACAGGTTAAACTGGTTCTTATATTTCCTGATTTCCGGCATGACGCACACACCTTATGCCGGTATAGTGAATTCCCTCGCCAACAAAATGGTATGCCCGGAGAAAGTAATGTGGCATTCCGAACCGAAATGGATTACAATTAAAGCAGAAGGTATTTTAACTGATCCTGAAATATGCTCAAAGATGATAAATGAATTAAAGAAGTTGACAGACGCTTTATGTATTCCCGGCACCTCTGAAAAAACCGCTGACATTGCAATGAATATGATGTAATAGAAAAAAGGGAACACTTCGTCGTCTCAAGTGTCTAAATATATAGTGGTCCATTCCACTTGATTTTGTGGATTCAGCCGGAGCGCCGGTGGTTCAGATGCAAGTTGCAGTGAGAAGCCAGACCTTGTCAGGTCGGCGCCGATCGGCAACGCAGCAGATGAGTCACCGCCGTCCGGCCCTACGGGAGGCATCCTGACGGGCCATTTATTCGTTGCGGCTCCGCAGGGACCCTTGGGGGTCGACTTTGTCGCCGCGCCTTGAAATGACCTCGTCAGAATGCCTCTGAATCCACAAAATCAAGTGGAATGGACCAATAGTTCCCGACCGAAAAGTTGAAGGACCGCCAACCTTATCAACAGGAGGTTACGTATGTATAGAAGTCATGCTGTACGCCTGCTGACTACTCTTTCGATATTAACGGTCATCACAGGAATAAGCCCAGCGTCGGCGCAGAACAACGATCTCACGGTCAGTGCGAGCTATACGCTCCGCGAAGAAAGCACCTTCGCGGCGGCTGAAGCGCGTTTTAACCTGAACCTTCACGGCGACCGGCCGCGACGTGTCGCCCTCCTCCCCGTCGGCATCCCCCTGCTCTCCGTACACACCTCAACCCGCAAAATCGCCGTATCGCAGAAAGAAGGCCATTACATCGCGCGACTGCCCCATAGCGGAAAGTTCGAGATTACGCTGCGGTTCCGTCTGCCAATCACTGAAAGCGCCGGCGTGCGGTCGGTCAACCTTCCCCTGATGGAAAAAGCCGTCAACCAGGTGTCCCTTCATCTCGGGCAACCCGGCATGGCCGTTCGCACGCATCCCGCAACACCGACGGATACGGTTGCTCACGCAGACACGACCACGGCAACCCTGTATCCCGCGGGACGGCGGTCGATCAGCATCTCGTGGTTTCCCGAAGAGCTCGACGTCGAGCCCGAAGCCGTCTTCGAGACGGTCGAAAGCAGTATCATTGACCTGATCCATGGCGCCGTTGCCCGTGAGACTCTGCTGACGCTGAATATCCGCCGCGGCGGCCTGGAATGGTTCGAGATCGGCATTCCCCCCGGTGTGGATGTATTGGATGTCGAACGATATCAGCAGGTTTTCGGACGACGTCAACCCACCCATGAACCATCATTTCGGAACACAGAGGATATTGACTCCTGGCACACGGAAGGAACCGACTCCGACCGCCGGCTCATCGTCTTTTTTCGCCGCGCTGTGAAGGAACCGATTGTTCTGCGGATAAGTTCGGAACAACGGCCCGATCCCGATTCGGACACTTTCACTGTCGAACCGTTCGAACCGTCGGGCGCGGATCGCCGGCGAGGTCAGATAATGGTGATGCAAGCCCCGGAACACAAAGTTGTTACCGATGTTATATCCGGCATGAACCGGACCGAGGAGAAGGACATTCGCTTATTCCCATCATGGTTGCTGCGCTCACAGGAAATTGCAGCGGCCTATGAATTCCACCGCCTGCCCGCCTCCCTGCACGCCGCGGCCCGTCCGCTGCCGCCGCGGATTACCGCGTCAGTGCAGAGCCACGTGCGTTTCCAGGAAGGGCTGGTGGATATGGAATCGCACGTACGGTTCCGGGCTGAAAGCCGTGCCGTCGACAGCCTTCGCCTGGCACTGGAAGAAGGACTGATGGTGCTGAGCGTTGAAGGCCCAAAAGTCACTGGCTGGGAGGTCGCCGACGCCATACTGCACGTGCGGCTGACCGAGCCCGTGAAAGGAGAAGGTGAATTTACTCTGTCCGCCGTCGAGCACCTGCGGCGCATCGACGGTGTGCTTGCCCCAAAAATCCGCGTTAAAGACGCCGAACGCCAGGAAGGTTCCGTCGGGTTGAGCACGACCGAGGATATCGGACTCGTGCACCGCGAGGCCGTCGGCTACCGACAGGTAGACACCACGGAACTCAGCGACTGGCTGCGCTCGCGCCGGCCCGAACTGGCCTATACCTACGAACTGTCCGGCGAGCGCGACGCGCGCCGTCTGGCACTCTCTACGCGCCTGATCCGGCCGGAACTCAACGTGGAGGGCGTCGGAGTAGCAATTATCGGTGAGGAAGCGGTCGAAGAGGAATACATGTTCTCCCTGGAAATCAGCCGCCGGCCCATGTTCCGCCTGATGATCCGGCTGCCGGAGGGCCTCACCCCCGTCAACCTTTTCGGCGACCGGGTCGCCGACTGGGAATACCACCCCGAATCGGGCGTGATCGCCGTGCGGTTCGACCGCGGACTGCTCGGCGCCACCCGTATCCAGTTGTTCGGTGAACGCCGCCGCAGCGAAGACCCGAGCACCGTGTTCACCGGCGGAGTAACGGTATCGGGCGCCGATCACCTTACCGGTTTTTTCGGTGTAGGCACCGACGCCAACCTTGATCTGCAGCCCATTTCGGTTCAATCGGCCGTCCCCATCGACGCGCGACGGACACACGCCCTCATATCCACGCACGATGCCGTCAATACAGCATTTAAATGGAGCGGTGAGGACTGGGGGATTATTTGCTCGACCGAATCGCTGGAGCCGCTGATCAGCACCGAAACGGATACACAACTGGTCTTTGGCGTCGGCATCATCCGTGCCCGTACCGATATCACACTGAATATCGAGCGGGCAAGTGTGCAGGAGCTGCACGTCGAACTGCCGGAAGGGGCCGTGCCGGGCGATGTTGACGGAATGGACGTGCAGGATGCACCAATACGGGACGGGCGGTGGGCAATCCGCCTGGCCGACCCCGTCAGAGGTGAGCATACGCTGAGTCTGCACTACGAACTGTCGCCCGAACAGCGCGGCGAACGGGTGAATTTCGGGGGTGTTCGCCTCCCCCAGGCGCACCGGCAGCGCGGCGCACTGAGCGCCTTTACCAGCGACCCGCGGCTGGAGGTGTCCGTTTCACACCTGGAGAATTTCCGGCACTCCGCCCCGGCTGATACTGGCCACCCCGATGAACTTCCCTCTCTGGGAACGTACAGCTACACTCGCCCCGAACGCCGTATTGAGTTTGATCTGAGGGGGCACATCATGGATGCGGGGGTGCGGCTTCGGGCCGACGAGGTCGATATGGCCTCAGTGCTCAAGCGTAAGGGCGGTTCGGTGCATTACATGCGCTGCCGCCTGCAGAACGCCGGAGAACAGTATTTTTCGTTCCGACTGCCTGAAAATACCCTGCTCTGGGGCACTTACGTCGGTGAAGAACCGGTGCGGCCGATAGTAGATGAACAGAATACGGTTTTCGTGCCCCTGCTGGACACGCCACGCGAGAAGGGCTTCGATCTGGCCGTTATATGGTCGCAGCCATCCGAAAGGCAACTGGGTACCGGTGCGTCGGTCAGCCTCAGAGCACCGGAACTCGACCTGCCCGTGCAGGAAGTGCGGTGGAACCTGCACGTACCGCGCGAATACCGGATAATCAGCAGCCGCGGAAACATGGAACTGCTGCGCCGCGACAGTTGGTACGAGCACGGGCTGCCCGGGGCTGTGTACCAGCGCGTCCTCAGGGCATGGCCCGCCATCCGTTTTGTTCTGCTCGTTCTGGCGCTGATAACCGCTGTCGTCTCCGTTCCGGCACTGGTGATTTGCATTATAATAATAATTGGACGTCGCCTTGGCCCGTTACTGCACGGTGAAGACGACGGGCGGTTAAAGCCCATACTCGCGGCCGTTCGCTCCGGACGCTGGGTGCTGATGGGGCTCCTTATCGTGCTGGTGCTCGCCGTCCTTGCCAGTATGCTGATGCCCGCGCTCGGGCGTGCTAGATCGGAAGCACGATCCGCAGCATCAAGCAGCAACCTCAGGCAGATCGGACTGGCAATAGCCATGTACAGGGGGCAGTACGCCGAACAGCTCCCACCGGACCTGGAGACTCTGCTGGAGGCCGGGTTCATTGATAACGAACAACTGCTTATCTCGCCGACTACCGGCGAGCGTTACCGCTACATCGGACCGATCGATACAAAGACCGCCGGGCCTGACACACCGCTGGCCTGGGATGCGCCGGACGAGCGGGGTGGCCGAGTAACACTGTTCATGGACACGAGCGTCCGCTATGTCCGGGCAGATGAAAGGTTAGCCGGCCGTGCGGAAGCTGCAATCGAAGATTTTGCCGACTATGAAACCGCTGCTGATTTCAGGGAAGGCTTTGAACGCGACCCGTACGCGGAAGAACGCGATGTGCTTGGCATGAGGCGACGTAAAGAACCTGAGCCGGAAGAAGCCGGGCCGCCCGCACCGAGGGAATGGGAACTCGAAAGACGCGCCGAAATGGCCGAGAGCGCTGTTCAACGTCACAGTTATGAACGTGCGCGGCAGCAGGTCGGCGAGATGCAGCGGAACATCGACATGGCCGAATCATACCGCCGGCGCGGCCTGCTCGATGAAGCCGAAAAGGAGCTTCGCCAGGTGCTGGAGATCGATCCCGAAAGCGCGGCCGCGCAGCGCGGGCTCGACCGTATCCAGAGACTTCAGCAGGACGTGGATGTTCCGGCAGACCAAATGGAGGATTTGGACACCGAAACTCGCCGCTCCTACGCACTCGGCGCTCTGATGACCTATTCCGAACAGTTTGATCGTGAGCTGGATGAGGGCTGGCGCGCTGAGCTGCCGGCAACCGGCGACGAGCAGCGCATATTGACATTGGCCTCCGGACTTGAGGACACAGCCCTGCTGCCCTCCGGTGCGCGCGCGGAGCACAGCGAAAGCGAACTGATCGTTACCGGCACCGAAACGGAGGTGGAACGTGCGCTGGAGGCGGCGTCCGCCCTGCAGGCCCGGATGGCCGAGGAGGCGCGTCAACTCACGCAGCGCCGCCGGCGTCTTGAGGAGGAGGTGGCGGCACGCCGACGCGCCGAAGCGCGCCGCCGGCAGGCCGTGCAGCAGACCCGCCCCACCGCGAGCACCGGCATGGTGAGCACCAGCCGCGCAGCGGGCCCGCTCCCGATCGAGATCGCCTTCCCCGCCTTCGACACCGAACGCTACCCCTTCCATATGGACTATGCGGGCACGGCCCAACCGCGGCTCGAAGTAACCTGCCTGCGTTCGGGCGTGGCAATGGTTTTGCAGGGCGCGCTCGCCGCACTGGCCTGGCTGCTCATTTGCCTGACGGCCTGGCGTGCGCCGCGCGCGGGACTGGGGCTGGGCGTCGTTTCGGCCGCAATGCTAATGTATATGCTGCATATCGGCGCCGCGGATCAATACGCGGTCATGGCACTGGCAGGGGTGATTCTGGCCCTGCCTTTAGTGATGGTGCGGCTGAGCAGGAAAGTTCGAGGGAAATTGGCACAGCAAAACATATAGGTCATATAAGTCCTATACGACCTATACCGTACCGGGAACAAAGCCTGTGCATTTTTGACTGTGTCGGCAGAGGACGCACAGCCGTATAATTGCCTGACGGATGACATAGATGAACCGAATTTAGCTAAATTCAGTCCGCAAACAGACGCAATTTAGCTAAATTTAGTTGATGAGCAATGTTTTTTATGGTAATATCGTCCATTATGGAACATAACAAATATATATATCAGGCACAATTGAAAAATCTTGCCGGCTTGGTTCAGCCCCAAAAAGTGATCTGCTTATACGGCCCCAGGCGTGTAGGAAAAACGACTTTAGTAGACCGTTATGCATCCGGACTCGATGCCGATGTTTTGTCCGTTACGGGCGAAGATATTCATGTGAAGGATTATATGGAGAGTCAGTCCATATCAAAACTACAATCTTTTGCTTCCGGATATGATGTACTAATCGTGGATGAAGCTCAGTATCTCGATAACATTGGCCTGAACCTCAAGCTGCTGGTCGACCATATGCCGGATTTAAAAATCGTCGCTACCGGCTCCTCATCTTTCGATTTAGCCAACAGAGCGGGGGAACCGCTCACGGGACGCAAATATACTCTGTTGCTTTTACCGTTATCCCAGATGGAACTGCATGATACTGAAGCGGCGCATCAGACGCAAGCGAACCTGGAGTCGCGTCTGATTTACGGTGCCTATCCGGAAGTGGTTTTAATGCAGAGCGACCGGGAGCGCCGGCTTTACCTCAATGAATTGATAAACTCCTACCTGCTCAAGGACATACTTCAACTGGAAGGTATCAAACATTCGGATAAACTTTCACGTCTGCTGCAGATGCTGAGTTTTCAAGTCGGTCAGGAAGTTTCGATGTCAGAGTTGGGACGGAAATTAGGAATGGGCAAAAATACCGTCCACAGTTACCTCAATCTGCTGGAAAAAGTTTTTGTTATTTACAACCGGCAGGGGTTTGCCAGGAATTTACGGAAGGAGATCACCAAAACGCGTCGCTATTATTTCTATGACAACGGTGTACGTAATGCTTTAATCAACAATTTCAACGGCCTTCAGTTAAGAGATGATACCGGAGCGCTGTGGGAAAACTATTGTATCACCGAGCGACTCAAGCGGAACCTCTATACCAACAGAAACGTTTCCAGTTATTTTTGGCGCACGTACGATCAACAGGAAATCGATCTCGTGGAAGAGCAGGACGGTCAGTGCCGAGCATATGAAATTAAATGGAGTCCCCGATGGGAAAAGCCGCCTAAATCCTGGGAAAAGGCCTATCCCGACGCCTCCTATAATGTGATCCACCGGGAGAATTATCTGGATTTTATCACATGAACATGAGCCGGAAAGTCCTGAGCTCGTGCTTAGCTACAGGGAAGGCGACGACCCCACTAACAATTCCTGCTAAGGCACTGCACAGGCTTGAAACGGACACTGCAATGCTCTTTTATACGTCCTATACGTCCTATTTTTCGGTCAAAAAATTGATTTGCGAACAAGATTTTAGGTAAAAAACTGTTTTCACTTTCGAGGAGAAAAAACCATGTTGGTAAAAAATCTCAAAAGACGGGAAGGGATACGTGCCGCAGCCGCCCTCAGGCCGGCGGCCATTCTGACGCTACTGATGCTGCTGTGCGCGCTGATACCCGCCAGAGCTTTGCATGCGGAAGAAACGGAACGGGAAAACAGCGACACGGCGCCCGTCGTCATCCGGCGCGCCGAAATCCGCGGCGAAGCAGGCGGTAAACTCGCCCGGTTCAGCATGTCGCTCGATGTGCGTTCCTACGACGATGGACAGGCCCGAAAAATGCTCTTACCCGCCGATATCGCCGTCACACGCTGGTCGGTCAAGAGCGGCTTTTTTCGCCCCGACGGTTACATAAACCGCACGCGGGACGGGGTCGAAATGGTGCTGGAAGGTAAAGGCGAATACAACGTAAAAATAGATTTCGTCCTGCCGGTAATCGAGGAGGCACGACGCCGCTCCGTCACCGTCCCGCTGGTACAGGCCCTGGTGTCAGACACAAAGATCGAAATCCCCGGACGCGATCTGGAAGTTACCGCCCAGCCCGACCTAAGCATGGAAACGCTCGAAGTGAACGATTCAACTCTGGTGAAGCTCTACGGCGGCGACGGCGAAGTGACCGTCGGGTGGCGGCCTGAAATCCCCGTGCGGGTACTCGAACCGGTCGTTTTCGCTGACCAGACGCTCCATGCGTCCATAGGACACGGAGTGATGCGCATCGACTCAGGCATTGACTACTCCATCGTCCAGGGCGGCATGGAGAATCTGCAGTTAAAGTTCCCCGCCGAATGCAGCCTGCTCAATATTCAGGGGCGTGATATTCGCACCTGGGAGGTTCAGGACGCCGAAGACGGCATGCAGGTACTCGAGGTTGAACTGGAGCGAGAAATAACCGGTGATTATTCTCTCCGCCTGACGTTGGAAAAGATGCTGCCGGAAACCGAGATGGTGGTTGACCTCCCGGCGGTCAAACCGTTGAATGTCAACCGTGAGAAAGGACAGGTCGCCGTCTCGGCCGCGCGCGGCATTCACGTAGAGACGCACGATATGCAGGGGATCGGCCCTATGGACGTGCGCGAGATCAAAGAAGTGAGCATCAGCAACGGACGGCAACTACGACTCGGATACCGCTACCTCGAGCGGCCATTCTCGCTGGCACTGCGCATCGGTGAGATAAAACCCAAAATATCCGCCGAAATACTCACACTCGCGCGCGCCGGGATGGACTCGATGCGGCTGGACTCCCGCATCAATTACACGATACGCGACGCCAGCGTGTTTGAGTTCACAATCGGACTTGACGAGGGGCTCCGGCTGGTCGATATCACCGGGGAAAATATCAATAACTGGCAACTGGACGAAACGAGTCGCGAACTGACGGTCTCGCTGCGCTCGCAGGCCGAGGGCGAATACGAACTGCGGGTCGAGACCGAGTTCGACTTCCGGGAACACAACACGGAAAAAGTCAGAACACCCGCTGTTACAGCCCGCAACGTGGAACGGGAGATCGGCTATGTGGCCGTGCTGCCGGGCACGGGTGCCAATGTAGAGACCAATGAACTGACCGGCATCAGCCAGATCAATGTCGAGGAACTCCCGGCACCGCTGCGTGAACATCAACCGGACCTGGGTTTCCGCTACATCCGTCCCGGCTAC
>PUNP01000462.1 GCA_003551785.1 Candidatus Brocadiaceae bacterium
TGCGCCAATACGGTACGGATTTGGAACGGAGGGCTTTGGAGAGCGACACTGCGCTTTTCTCATACCAATTTCGTGACCTGAGGCGTTCAAGGGCTTTTAGGATTTTCCATGATTTGGGACGCACTTATACACGCAGCTATCGTGTAATGGTCGAAGGAGCACCTGAGATCGTTGAATCGCGATTTCTTATTTCACCCCCGGATTACACTGGACTACCTGAAAAAGAAGTTTTAGGTCCTCCACGGCCGGTTGAAGGCTTGCCGGGGTCCCATATCAAGGTCGATGTGAAGCTTGAGCGATTTGTCGACAACCTATTCTGGGAATCCGATGGTGAAAAAATTGCCTTGGAAAGTGAAGACGGACGAAGGTGGCTGGCGGAAACAGAGATAGAAGAATCAGGCGGTTACGATATCTCCACCTTCCTGGGGCAAGGAGGTGAACGGCAGGTTATTGCTTCCGGAAGCATACTTACCAAGCGGGACAATCCACCATACGTTGAATTCGTTACTGACAGGTATAATCGCGAGGCCTGGCCCGGCCAGATGGTCTCGTTTGAAATAGAAGCCGAAGACGATTACGGGATTTCAGAGATCATACTGGAGGCTGAACTTTCAGGGAGTGACGGGGCACGCGAAAGTGATGAGTTGAATCGTTGGAGACTTGAAGGGCCGCCCGGTGATAAAGACCCTCAATCGGTAGAGTTTTCTTTCCGCCTTGACCCCAGCAGGTTCGCGCCCGGAGATGAATACATGTTCAGAGCAAAGGCAAAGGATTTTCATCCTGACCGTCAGACTGGACATTCCAGCCCGATAATGGTGAGTATCACTGGCATGGACGAGCTTCCCGGGGACTTTGATGCGTCCGATGCATTCGGATTGCTCAGCCAGGCTATTGAAATGCAGCAAAGAGCGCTTTCCAATACCCGCACCGTTTCCAATTATATGGATGCTGTGCTTGGTCTGGATCCTGACAGTCCGGATTTCACTTTTTATAACCACCGACATCAGATTGAGGTGCGTCAAAGCCGTGTGAAGGAACTTTTGAGTAATGTGCTTCGTTTATCTTCTGAACCTTTGCCCTCATATATCGAAAAATTAGAGGAGGTCAGTGAAAAAAATGTAAAGCCGCTTGTCAAGCGTATCGGGGGATTGGCTGGAGATGCAAGCCCATGGTTCGAGGATTCTGAACGTGTGGCGGCTTCAAATGCCTACACGGATGATGGTGAAGGTTGGCATGAGGTCGGGTTTGACGGTAATGATGCTCGTTACGTTGGACTAAGGTTTTATGATTACGATAACCGATTTGCGATTTCCAATATGGGGTTTATCGACGCCGAAGGAGAAGTTATCCCCCCGCCATATGTTAATAAATTTTATGTTTCTCCGCATTATAAGGAGTGGGGGGGGCCGGTTGATTTTGTTGATTTGACCCGGGATGAATTTGATCGTTTTACCGAAAAAGCGCTCAATACCCCACTCAAAGGAGATGAGGGAGCTGTGGTGAACCTTACCAACAGGGTCGAGGATGCACCCGACCGGAATGTAACTTTATATGCCGTTCGTAAAATTATATGCGAAGAACCACGGCGTGTGTTCCTATATGCCGGCAGCAGTGATTCCCTAAGGGTTTGGAGTAACGGGAATCTGGAAATTAACACCCTGACCAGACGTTCTCCTCAACCTGATCAGAATCGTGTAGGTCTTAGGCTCCGGGAGGGGGAAAATATTATTGTGGCGGAAGTTTCAGCCGATAACAGGGACCCTGCTCTTGCCATGAGGTTTACTGATCGTGACGGCAATAGCCTCGCTTTG
The DNA here is from genome assembly GCA_003551785.1 of Candidatus Brocadiaceae bacterium. Next base: position 1,812 of record PUNP01000462.1, read on the forward strand.
ACAGACGATGGTCATCTTGTCCGGGCTGTAGAACCTCAAGTAGTGCATGCCGGGGATGCCCCTGAAAGCGCACTTAATGTGATTGACCGCGACAGCAATTCTAACTGGCGTGTCGACCATGGCAGACCTCAGCTGTTTATTGTTGACCTCGGGCATGAAATGGAATTATCGGGACTGCGCCTTCGCGTCCCCGGCGGTGAGGGCCGTAACGCCTTTGGAAGTCATGAAATTTTTGCTGCACGGAATCTCAAAATATATGATACATTGCCTGGACATGTAGAGGCAATTGAGGATGAACAGGAGGCAATCCTTGATCGGCTGACGGCTATCAGAACCGCTTGGCTGGATGACGATAAAGGTACCCGAATAGCCGAGGAGGAGGGGAGAGAAGATGAAGAGATGAAAGAGGATGAAGAAAAGGAGGAAGAACTCTCAGGAACTCCGGCTATTGCTTCCGAAGAAATTGAAAGACTGATGGCCGAAACGATGGAAAGAAGCGAAGAATCCGTTCAGCTTGCTGAACAGCGTAGAAGTGTGCTGGATATGTTTGGGGATGATTTTACTGAAGATGCACTTGATGAGCTCCAGGAAATTAAGGATAGAGAAAGTCGTATAGCCGAAATTCTGGGTGACGTAGTACACAATATGTCTGAATTGGGGGCTATGGATATGGCCGAAGCCCAGCAGGTAGAGGGTTTCAGTGAGTTTCGCGAAGCTGCCGAAGAAATGGCCGACCTCATGGAGGAAAAATCTGACGCTTCCCGTGATCAGGACATAACCGCTCTTGATGAACTTGGGAAAAACCTTTATGAGGAACTTTTGACTCACGGTGAGACGACAGGTTTCCTGGATAAACAGGATATACCAGCCGCGGTAATGGAGGATGAAGAAGATGAGCTGGTGCCTCTCCCCCTGGCCGAACTCCCTCAAAGCCTTCATGATGTTATCGGTGAGATGGAAGAAGCGGCTATGGATTATGATGAAGATGATGTTGAACAGGAAAGCATCGGTTCCCAACTGCAATCTACCGATGACGGCTTTGGCCCGGTCTCACCGCCGTTAGAGGTCGCGAGCACCTCTGCTCAGGGTAAGACAGGTAACCAGAGACCTGATGTCTCGCGAGAACTGGAAGGCCGTGCAGGTTTTGGCCGCACCGGTCGGGCCAGCGGTGAGGGGGTCGGCGATGTGGCTCAGGATATACCTCAGGACGATGTAGTTCCTCCGGAAAGAGATACCGGAGGTTCCCTGGAAGAGGGTATGGTGGAAGATCAGAGCACCGAGGCCGCCGCCGAAGCTACCGGCCTGGGTAAACAGACTGATGATACCGAGGAGTTCGGTATGGGGGGCGGAGAACTGCCGCCCGGCCTTTTGGATAATTTGCGTGAAACCGCCCGGCGATCAGAAGAGTTTCGTGAGACTACAGGGGAAATGGTCACCATACTTGAGCGGCATAACATGCCCTCCCCCGAGCTGAACCGTGCTTTGGAGGCATTGGAACGGGCGGGAATCGCAGCCGAGGAAGGAGATATCCAGGCTTTTCGCGAATCATACAATCAGGCAATTGACCTCATGACAGATGCCCATGAAAGTGTAGGGCGGGAAGTGGGACTTCAATATATCAAGGATCGGCAGGCTGGCACCGAGCGTGACAGAGATGTTGTTGATTCAGTAGATATGCCTGAAGGATTTGAGGATATGATATCGGAGTACTTTAAGGCCCTTGCGGGTGAGGATGAGTAATTACCATGTCCTAGTGTTTCGCCGCAAGTGTCACAACCGTATGTATATCTTCGTTGAGCAGGTGTTTTTCCTTTACCAGTGCGTGAGCTGCGATCCGAATACGGTTAAGATAATCACGTCTGGAGTTGTAGCGTTCATTAATGGATCGGCGGGTGTCCCCGGAGTGAATCCTCTCTTCTCGGCTCAGCGGAAAGGGTATCGTAGCCCCCCAAAGCGTGAGTAGCTGTCCGTCACCTCCTGTATGCGGATGACGCACATTCCATCCGGTGCAAGTTGCCAGAGGCACTTTCACCTCGGGCAGCTGGATGCCGGCAGCCTCATTGCCGTCCTTATCAACAGCCGATACCAGCATCGGGTACGGACATCCTATCCTGGGGGGGAGAGTGGTGAGGATACCCCGTGCTTTATCCATCCCGAAGTCCATGCGATGGGCAAGATGGAGGTATGCCGGGAATTCCTTAATGTCAGGTATGTTTTCGTAAATGGCTTTCATATCTTCAGGACTTACGGCAGTGTTGTTGTCTAAGCGGGGGTGGCAGCTCGGTGGCGGGGTTTCTCCCATCACAACCCATCTGTCAAGATTTTCCAGGGCGGCGCGCAGCAGCGGGCGATAATCAAGAATATTCATTATCTGCCGGCTGATCTTCCTGCCATTTTTCGGGTCTTCGTTGCTCCAAAGTAAAGGAGTGATACTGTGCTGAGTGGACGCATAATGATATATTCGGACGTTATCAGATATCTGCAAATCGCAGGACCCATCCGGTGCCACATGGATAAGGGCTGCGTCGCCCCGCCAGTATTCCGAGGCGGTGTTGATGAAGGACACCTTTGGTGTTTTCCCCTCGTTTTCAAGCCGGGCGAGAAGGCCGTCGCTTTCTCCCGTCTTCGGATCCGTTTGAACCGAATCGGCGAACGGGAAAGTGCGCCCGGTTGTGTGTTTTGGCCCGGCACCGGGTTGGCCGAAACGCTGGTTCATTTCTCCCCGTCCTCCTCCAGCGGCTACAGACATCAGACCGTCAAAGACAACACGTCCGTGAGTGTCATTTGTCAGACCGAGGTAGAGTATATGCCGCAGGAGACTGCCTGTTTGTGATCGGCCATGTGCGAATGCATAATCGATATCACCGGCGCAGGGATTTCCACTTTCAGACGAACCGTATCGCAAAAACGACACGAAATCACGTAGGGCAAGCAGGCCCGCCCCCGTCACCACTGCGCCACTTGTCTCATAGATGAGCGTGTAAAATTTGCCCGGTTGAAAACCCTTCTCCAGCCATACCCTACATGCTTCCCCAGTGTCTGATCCGTTGTCGGCGGTTGTGAAACCCCATTTGAACTTTACGTAAAATTGGATTCTCGTATAATATTCAGCGACTCCGTCAACTCGCCTTTAACCTCAATTGTGCCCAATAACATCTCTATAACATATAGCGTGGAGTGACATTTGGCATTATCACGGACAGTGTCAATCTGATCACGTATGGTGCCAGTTGACATTATCTCGCATTTCTCACCTATTGGACCATTCCACTTGTTTTTATGGATTCAGCCGGAGCGCCGGAGGTTCAGATGCAAGTTGAAGTGAGAAGCCAGACCTTGTCAGGTCGGCGCCGATCGGCAACGCAGCAGATGATCCACCGCCGCCCGGCCCTGCGGGAGGCATTCTGAACCACAAAAACAAGTGGAATGGCCCACTAGTGGTTTGACCGAAAAGGTGCAGGCGGAATGCATGACAGGCATCTTGCCTGTCCAAAGCGCACGCAGGGATGCGTGCTATACGAATGACAGCCACCCTTGCATCATTATACAGCTAATGTTGTACCTTTTCGGGATTAAACTCTCAATTCCGGTTCTTCCTCCGGCAAATTCATTTCATTTAATGCCGGATTAACTACGTCCTTAATATACTCTTCGACCTGCTGAGCGGCACGGCCGGTGAAGGATACAGGATCAACAATTGTGTCAAATTGATCTCTTATTGGTGCAAAAGCGGCATCGGCTCCGAGCCTGTCTAAAAGGTCGTTTATACCGTCGCCTTTTTTGACTCTTTCCGCTGCTTTCATAGAATGTCGGCGAATCTTTTCATGCAGTTCCTGCCTATCCCCACCCGCTTTGACGGCTTCCATGAGTATATTTTCGGTGGCCATAAACGGAAGTTCCGCCTCCAGGCGGCGATTGACAACTCCTTCATTGATGATAAGGCCGCCGGTTATGTTTGCCGCCAGACGCACTATAGAATCAACTCCCAGGAACCCCTCGGCCAGGGCCAGTCTGCGGTTTGCCGAGTCATCAAGCGTGCGTTCCATCCATTGATCGGCAGCGGTAAAAGAAGCGTTTTGGACGTTGTTGATGACGAATCGTGCAATGGCGCACATCCGCTCGCTGCGCATGGGGTTTCGCTTATACGCCATAGCCGAACTGCCGATTTGACGTTTTCCGAAAGGTTCCTCCAATTCCTTCATCCCGGCTAAAAGCCGGATGTCGGTGGCCATTTTGTGTAAGGAGATTGCCAACCCTCCTAAAGCGGAGAGAACACGCCAATCGAACTTACGCGGGTAGGTCTGGCCGGTGACGGGATAGACGGAACGGAAACCCAATTTCTCCGCCACCATCTGATCCAGTTTTTTGACCTTACCTTCATCGCCCTTAAACAGTTGCATGTAGCTTGCCTGAGTGCCGGTCGTCCCTTTAGCTCCCCTGAAAAGCATGTTCTTTTCGATTTTCACTATCTCTTCAAGATCACTCAGGACGTCCTGGAGCCAGAGTGATGCCCTTTTGCCGACAGTAGTAACCTGGGCGGGTTGGTAATGAGTGTAAGCGAGACATGGCAGGGCGCGGTTATTCATAGCGAAATCGGCCAGGTTGCGGCAGACCCGTGTTAATTGAGGGATTATCGCGCGTAAACTCTCACGAATCATGATCAGTTCAGAATTATCGCCGACAAAACAGCTTGTAGCTCCCAGGTGAATTATGGGCCTGGCATCTGGACATTGGTCACCGAAAACACTGACATGAGCCATAACGTCATGCCTCAGTTTTTTTTCATATTTCGCTGCTGCTTCGAGGTCCAGATTATCTTTATTGGCTTCGAGCTGTTTTAATGCCTCATCGCTAATATCCAGCCCCAATTCTTTTTGGGACTTGGCCAGAGCAATCCATAGCCTGCGCCATAATTTAAACTTATGGTCATCGCTCCAAATGCTCAACATTTTTTCGCCCGCCCATCTTGTGACGAAGGGGGAGCGGTATTTTTCATGCTTTTCGGTTTGCTTCTCGGACTTATTCATAACTGTATTTTTGACAGGCTGAAAGGGTTAACTGTCATATCCGAACGGCGGTTCACCGTGGACTTGTGCGAGCAGCGTGTTAACGTTTTCAATTTGCTCTTCAGTGCCCCAGGCGGACATACGGACGGAGCCTTCGGCACCGAGGATTCCGCCTGCTGCTATGGGCCAGGCCTCGACATTGCATAACACTTTTAACGCTTCGATTTCAGTGAATATTTCACCGCTGACCGGCCAGAGTGTCGGGCCGCTGCCACCGGATGCACACTCGATCATTTTAGCCGTATCGTATAAATCGCCCGGGATGCTCTTCTCTATACTGACCGGAATCAGCAGGACCGCTCTGCGTGCGACGAGTGTTCCGATAGCGGCACCGATAGTGCCTCCGGTCGGGTGGCCAACCAGGATGCCGGCTTGGTCACGGTCATAATTTAATGCATTAGCGCCTTTGATGAATACATCGGCGGCTTTCATTTTTGCTACGGCATCAGCAGCAGAAATCCCCTCCCAGAGTTGTCCGTCCCGGTAAACGAGATCCGACAGTTCATTGGCAGTATTAACGTCTGACTTTTTTTTGACAGGTTTCGTGGTTCCTGTGCAATATAATGTTTTATCGATAGGTTCTCCGGAGAGTTCTTCGGCTACGTAGCTGTTGGTGGTTCCTTTAGCGACGGCTACGATACCTTTGCGGAGGGCGTTTTTCACTAATTCATATTCAGCTATACCTTTAGCGATAAGGCGTTTTGATTCGGAGGATGTCAGCACGAAACTTTTTTGCATTATCAATTCTCCTATTGGCGGTAAAGGTTAAAACGAGATAGATATGCCGGCATAGTACCGCAAATCCCAGTTACGGGTTTCAGTGCCGACCGAAGATTCGTATTCGTGTTCTATACCTGCATGCATATTAATTCCGCGTGCCTGATCGAGCTGGATATTATATTCCGCGTTGGATATAAGACGGTATTCCGGCCAGTCGTCAAGATAGGGGTATAAGTAAGAGGAAGCTATAAAAGATTGCTGTTCGTTAATACTCCACTCGCCATCGAGTCCTAATAGCCCCTCGGGCTGCAGATCATCTGTAGGTTCCCATTGTTTTGAAGCGCCTAAACCCAATCTGCCGAGGATTTCAGCGTTTTCTGTTTTCAGAAGCTGCTCTCCCAGTCCGGCATGTGAATTAGCCCGATGTGTCCAGGCCTTAAAATCATCGAAATCGTATCTCAATTTAGCAAACGCGAACCAGGTGGCGTTGGGTACAAGCCAGTCGTTGAGCGCTCCGGCGGTGGCGGCCGTTTTAGTGCGAACGTTTTCGGCTTCACCGTAAAGGTAACTGGCATCAAGCCGATGCCGGTGCCTTTCAGTTTCCTTTCGCGCGCGCCAGCCGGTGTTGAGCTCAAAGTCGCGCGTGTTACCTGAAGAACCGCTCATGTTGAGGTGAAAACGCTGTTTCCACCGGGGCGGTGCTTCGTCATCGTCGGCAAGTAATGCAGAAGTTGACAATAATACCGTTGCTATAGCAACTAAAGTAAATAATTTACGGAATCTCATGGCTTAACCTCCAGAAAATTTTGGGTTGTAACTTATTACGATAACTTGCAGTATAAAAATACAGCGGCGTTTGACATTTGGCCACAGACGCACCACTGAAAAAGCGTGAAATATGCAGGATAAGGAGTCTCTAAAAATTCAAGCCCCAACGGGTTGTCTTAATAATAGCCCAACATGGAGCGATCTGAAGACTCGCGGAATGTTGGGACAGCTGTCGATGGCAAAATTATCTGACCTGAAAGGTCATCTCAAATTGTCAACGGACTATTCCAAAGGTATTGAAATGAGCTTTCAGCTCATGTTTTATGTTCATCATCATGAATCCCAGGATTCCATGTCCTTTCAGGACATTCCATCCTGGGCTATTATAACCCCGTCACTTAGGGACTTTCAACGTAATGCCAAAATTCATTGCTGCTTAAAGACATGTAGCTGAGGGTCATTATAAGTAAAAATACCCATAGATTCAAAGAAACGTGGAAAATTCTTTTCAGATAACTCGAGTTTGATATTGTTTACGAATTCAGCGCTTTGAGTTATAATAGGATTAAACTCGTTTCTCTCTTCATTTTTGAATTCGCTTTACAATTCAATGCAAAAAAAATCATTCCACATAGTGACGTTTGGGTGTCAGATGAATAAGCTGGACAGTGAAATGCTGCATGCGGCACTGGAAAGCAGCGGTTGGGTACCTGTTGATGAACCTGATGACGCGGAGGTTCTGATTTATAACACCTGCAGTGTGCGTCGCCATGCCGAAGACCGTGTCATGTCCAATATCGGGCGTTGGCGCAAGAAGGCCGAGTCGAATCAGCACTTCATGGTTGGCGTAGTGGGATGCATGGCGCAAAGAGTCGGAGAAGATATCATGAAGAAATACCCTTTTGTACGGTTCGTCTGCGGTACACGCGCCTTTCTGAATGTACCTCAATATATCGATGAAATATGCCGGACAGGAGGACACATTACCGCCCTTGAGGACTCAGCACTCGAATACGAACGTGATCCATCTGCCGTTTCCGGCCATTACCATGCCTATGTCGGCATTATGCGCGGTTGCAGCAACTATTGCACTTATTGTATCGTGCCCTACGTGAGGGGCCCTGAAGTCAGCAGACCGATTGATACAATCGTGGATGAAGCTGGGAAACTCGTTGAAAGCGGGGTAGTGGAAATTACTCTGCTCGGGCAGAATGTTAACGCTTACGGCAGGCACCCCGGGAATGTTGAGGGAGCCGAAGGCGGGCTGCCCGAACTGCTCGGCAGGCTCAACCAACTGCCCGGCCTGAAACGAATACGGTTCGTCACCAGCCATCCGAAAGACATGAGCGAGGATATTCTGCACGCGGTTGTCCGCAACCCCAACGTCTGCGAGCACCTGCATATGCCGATACAAAGCGCCTCAGACCGCGTTTTGAAAGCGATGAACCGCAAATATAACAGAAAAAACTACATGGGCATCGTGGAGAAGGCTGAGGAAATTATCCCGAATATTGCCCTTTCCAGTGATTTTATCGTCGGTTTCCCGGGCGAAACCGATGAGGAATTTCAGCATACGCTTTCTCTTTTGGAGCATGTCGGATTCCAACAAAGTTATATCTTCAGGTATTCTCCGCGTCCCGGCACTGATTCGGAAAAACTGCCCGATGATGTGCCCGATGAGGTAAAAAGGGAACGTCAGCAGATTCTGCTTGCAGCGCAGAAGGAGGCGGATATTCAACGCCGGCGGCGCCTTATCGGAGAAACAGTGGAGGTTATGTGCGTTGGTGAAAATACTTCCCAACCGCACGAAGGGGCTTTCAGCGGCCGCACCCGCCACAACGACATCGTTATTTTCGGTGAGGCGAGCGATGATACGGAACCGGGCGGGGTGCGGGTAGTTAAGATTCGGGACGCAACGGCATTGACTTTATTCGGAGATACGATATGCGAATAGCGATAGCGCCGGACAGTTTTAAGGAGAGCCTTTCGGCTGTTAAAGTGGCCGAAGCGATTAAACGCGGGATTCTTATGGCATCTCCGGAAGCGGAGACAGTTCTGATCCCTATGGCCGATGGAGGTGAGGGGACGGTCGAGGCCGTAGTGAATGCCGCCGGCGGGCGATTCTGCGATGCTGCTGTGCCCGACCCCCTCAACCGCCCGGTTTCTGCAAGGTGGGGGATGGTCAATGATGCAGAAGCCGTTATTGAGATGGCGGCGGCCTCCGGATTGGATTTATTGAAGGTTGACGAACGAGACCCTTTACATACCACAACGCGCGGCACCGGCACTCTGATCAGCCGCGCACTCGATTCCGGAGCACGTAAAATTGTTGTCGGTGTCGGCGGCAGCGCAACGGTGGACGGCGGAACGGGTATGGCGGCGGAGCTTGGCGTTAAGTTCCTGGACTCTCACGGGCGTATTATGGAGGAAATGAACGGCGGGGCTCTTGAACGCATCGCTCGTATTGATATGAATGGTTTAGATGCCAGAGCAGATGCAACGGAATTTGTCGTGGCATGCGATGTGACGAATCCACTGGTCGGTGCGGAGGGTGCAGCCCGGGTTTACGGGCCGCAGAAGGGGGCGGATGAGGCGGCGGTTGAACGGCTCGAAAAAGGACTTGAAAATCTGGCCGAAGTGATTGAAGCCGATTTGGGAGTGGATATTGCCGGGCTGCCGGGCGGCGGCGCCGCGGGCGGGCTGGGAGCCGGTTTATCAGCTTTTTTGAACGCTGAAATCACAAGCGGGGTGCAAACAGTGCTGGAAACAGTGGATTTCACGAGTAAAATCCAGGGATGTGATCTGGTGATTACCGGTGAAGGTGCGGCCGATTACCAGAGCGCCTTCGGAAAAACTCCCGCCGGGGTGGCCGGAATCGCCCAGCTGCACGGTATACCGGCGGTGATGGTGGCCGGGCGGCTGGGCGAAGGATACAGGGAACTTTACCGGCATGGGATAACGGCACTATTCGGCATACTGGATGGAGCAATGGCTTTAGAGGAGGCGTTGAGTAATACTTCCACACTTCTGGAGCAGACCGCAGAATCGATTGCCAGGCTGTATGAGTCCGGTGTTAATGCGGGTAAGGCGCTTAGATTCCGTACATCATCATAAATATCAAAAATCAAAGGCTGGTAGCGTGACTGTCCTGACCGCAGAACCAAGCAGGCAGTCATTTCTTCCACGGGGGCAAGCCCCGTGGAGATTTGATCTTTTCGTTGAGATTCGCCTCCCCCACGGGCCTTGTGCCCGTGGCTTGCATGACTGACTATCAGGTAAATACAACGCCAACAACAGGGAGACTCCACGGGGCTTCTCCCCGTGGTTATCATGATTAGCCTAAAAGCACAATGAAGATACTAAAACTAAAACTTTACTCGGACTTACGCAACTAAGAGCGTGGCCGAAAAGGTGCAGGCGTAATGTATGAAAGGCATCTTGCCTGTCCAGAGCGCACGCAGGGATGCGTGCTATACTATGAAAGGCATCTTGTGTTACTATATTGCTCATTTTGCACCTTTTCGGCCAACCCCCTGGTTCACTGAGGACTTATTTAAAATTCTTCATACTTGCACTTTTTTTCCAAAAGCAATATCATATCAAAAACGAATTTTATCGTTATTACCTTTAACGAGATTTTTTTATGAGCGACCAACGACCCAATATTATTTTTATCATGTCCGACGACCATGCCTCTCATGCGATGAGCTGTTACGGCAGCAAGATAAACCATACACCTAATTTAGATCGTATTGCCGAAGACGGGATGAGATTGGATAACTGTTTTTGCACGAATTCGATCTGCACGCCAAGCCGGGCCGCTATCTTGACCGGCACCTATAACCATGTCAATGGCGTCACTACGCTTGCCACTCCCATGGATAACAGGCTGCAGACCTACCCGAAAATTCTCCGGGAAGCGGGCTATCAGACCTCAATTTTCGGCAAATGGCATCTGGGTACCGGGCCGGAGCATTGCCCGACCGGATTTGACGATTGGGCCGTGCTGCCCGGACAGGGCCGTTATCATAACCCCGAGTTTATATTCAAAGGTCCTGACGGCGGCGAGAAAAGAACCGTCAAGGGCTATGTTACGGACTTGATTACGGATATGAGTTTGGATTGGCTCCAAAAGCGCGATAAGGATAAACCGTTCTGTATGATGTATCACCATAAAGCCCCGCACCGCCCGTGGTTCCCGGATGAAAAGCATGACAAGATGTTTTTAGGTGAAAACATTCCGGAACCCGAAACTTTGCTGGATTATTATGAAACACGTGCTAAAGCCGCAAAAAACGCCTGGATGCGGGTCGGCGTTCATATGAATAAGCTCGATCTGAAGTCGGAAATCCCTAAAGAATTACCGGAGAACGATCTGCGTAAATGGGCCTATCAGCGATATATCAAGGATTACCTGCGTGTGGTGGCAAGCATAGACGACAATGTCGGGCGTTTGCTCGATTACCTGGAAAAAGAAGGGCTGGATGAAAACACGATGGTGATTTACACCTCCGACCAGGGGTTTTTCCTTGGAGACCACGGATGGTATGATAAGCGGTTTATGTATGAGGAATCATTGCGGATGCCCTTCATCGTTAAATACCCAAAAGAAATCGAACCCGGTTCTGTTAATGATGATATTGCGCTCAATGTCGATTTCGCGCCCCTGTTCCTTGACCTGGCCGGTGTGCCGATACCGCAGGATTTCCAGGGACGCAGCTTGCGCCCGCTGCTCAATGGTGAAACTCCCGATGATTGGCGGGATTCCATGTATTATCGCTATTGGATGCATAACGATGGAAGCCACAACGCTTATTCTCATTACGGGATAAGGACAAAGCGATATAAACTGATTTATTATTACGCTGACGGGCTGCAGCAGCCGGGCAGCGGGCGAGAGACTGACGAGCCGGAATGGGAACTTTTTGATTTAGAAAAAGACCCGGATGAAATAAACAATATTTATAACGATCCTGCTTACGCAGGGATCGCCTGTGATTTGAAGGATGAACTTCACCGGCTCCAGGCTGATGTCGGAGATGAACGTTATCATAAAGATAAAGATTGACATAAATTTGATTTTCATTGATAACTGATTATGGATTTCCAGCAAAGATTAAAAGAACTTTCGTGCAATTTATATTGGACATGGCGTCCGGAGATGATCGATATGTTTCGCGATATCGATCCTGTTTTATGGCGCGAAGCGAACCATAACCCGGTTGAGTTTCTGTCGCTAATATCGTCTGAAAAGCTGGAGGAAAAGGCTGATTATCTGGCGCTTAACGCGCGGATTAACCATTCTTTTCACCACTTGAAAAAGTATTTACAAGCAGACCAGACCTGGGGTAATCTGCACGCAGCGCCGTTACACGCGCATCCGGTGGCGTATTTCTCTGCTGAATTTGGACTTCATGAGTCTCTGCCGCTATACTCCGGCGGTTTGGGCGTGCTGGCCGGCGATCATTTAAAAAGTGCTTCCGACCTCGGCGTGCCGGTCGTCGGTGTGGGTCTGTTCTACGCACATGGGTATTTCAATCAGAAACTCTCCGAAGACGGATGGCAGAAAGAAGATTACTTCGTCTCCGATGTCAGCGGCCTACCGATAGAGAAGGCGCTGCGTGATGACGGCTCGCCCGTCGAGATCGAGGTCAATACGCTATCGAGCTCTATCCAGGCACATGTGTGGAGCGCCAATGTCGGACGCAACCGGTTGCTGCTGCTCGATTCGGATGTCGAGTCGAACTCTGAAAAAGACAGGAGTCTGACCGCAACGCTTTACGGCGGTGATGAGCGGACACGGATACGCCAGGAACTGTTGCTCGGGGTCGGGGGGCTCAGAACCTTGCTGGAATTGGGAATTCAGCCAGGCCTTTTGCACCTGAATGAGGGGCACAGCGCTTTCGCTATCCTTGAATATGCCCGACGGCTCATGGAAATGGAGGGACGTTGTTTTGCTGATATTCGGCACAAGACAGCTCAAAAAATCGTCTTTACAACCCATACACCTGTCGAGAGTGGGCATGACAGTTTCGATCCCGCCCTGGTTGAGGATACGCTGGAGCCGATGCGCAGAGCGTTAAAACTCCCTCCGCACGATCTGTTGGCATTGGGGCGGGTAAATTCCGATAATCATCATGAACATTTTTGCATGACCGTGCTGGGACTCAAGATGTCGAATTACATGAACGCCGTTTCCGCCCTTCACGCCCAGACAACCAGGAAGATGTGGCGTGAGCTATGGCCGCACACACCGCATCATCACGGCGGCATCAATTACGTCACCAACGGCATCCATACGACTTCCTGGCTGGCCGTCCCCCTGGCGGGACTCTACACCCGCCACCTTGGGCAGGGCTGGCAGGACAGGCTTTGCCGCCCTCAAACCTGGGAGAAGCTGAATGATCTGGATCATGATGAGTTCTGGGAACATCTGCAGGTACCAAAAACCCAGCTCGTCAAGTTCATACACAGGCGGGTCTGCGAAAAATGCGGAAGCAAAAGGCGGGGTAACCTGCTCACACCGCATGATAAGCTGCGCCTGCATCCGGAAACGCTCACTATCGGATTTTCACGGCGGTTCTCCGAATATAAACGCGCCTTCCTCATACTGGAAGACCTGGAACGGCTGGACAAAATCATCAATAATGAAGAAAGGCCTGTGCAACTGGTCTTTTCCGGCAAAGCGCATCCTGCCGACCAGCAGGGAAAACAGCTTCTGCAGCAGGTCATCAACGTGACCAGGGACCCGAGGTTCCAGGGAAGGGTGATATTTATCGAGGATTACGACATCAATGTCGCCCGGCATCTGGTGCAGGGCGTTGACGTATGGCTGAATACACCGCGGCGTCCGCTCGAAGCTTGCGGAACAAGCGGCCAGAAGGTCGTGCTCAACGGCGGGCTTAACCTCTCCACTTTCGACGGTTGGTGGCCGGAAGCTTATGACGGGCAGAACGGGTTCTGTATCGGTAACGGCTCTGAGCATGCCAACACTTCAGTGCAGGATGAAAGGGATACCCGGGCGCTCTATGACATCTTGGAAGAGACCGTCATCCCGATGTTTTATAACCGCCCCGAGGACGGCGTCCCTTACGAGTGGGTGGCCTTCCAGAAGCACGCCATTCGGACGCTTGCCTGGCGCTTCAACGCCGCAAGAATGGTGAAAGATTATACCCTGCAAGCGTATCTGCCGGCCATCGGTGGCGCAACGTCTGGGAAATACTGCATTAAGTGAAAAAAACGGTGAATACTGAAAATCAAAGTGAAAATAAAACTTATATTGGCGGAGTTCTTGACGTTCTGCAATCCAGGCTTATAGCCCTTTACAACAGGCTGGACAGCACGTATATGCCCCGGATGGTCATTCTCGGTGCTATCGTCGGTATTGTCGGTGGCCTTGGCGCCGTGGCCTTCCATTATCTGATACTCGGCTTCAAATATGTATTCTGGGGCGCAACATCGACCGAAACGTTTCTGGACGCCGTCAGGGCGCTTCCCTGGCAGTACCGTCTGATCGCCCCAGCGATCGGCGGACTTATTGTGGGGCCGCTGGTGACGTATGTTGTTAGGGAGGCCAAAGGCCACGGCGTGCCGGAGGTAATGGAAGCGGTAGCACTGCGAGGGGGATCGATCCGTTTCCGCGTAGCACCGCTGAAGGCCATCATATCCGCCATCTGCATAGGTTCCGGTGGCGCCGCCGGGCGTGAAGGGCCGATAGTGCAGATCGGCGCGACGTTCGGTTCGGCGCTGGCCAGGTATCTTAAGCTGACCCCCGAGCGGGTGGAAACACTCCTTGGAGCGGGCGCCGCAGCAGGGATCGCCGGCACATTCAACGCCCCCCTGGCCGGTGTTATCTTCAGCATGGAAGTGCTGCTTAAAAAGGTCAAACTCGACAGTTTCTCGCCCATCGTGGTGGCTGCCGTCGTGGGCACCGCCGTGGCCAACAAACTTTTCGAGCGCACCACCCCTATCTTCGATATCCCCGTCCATCAGATGGTCAGCTACTGGGAATTGTTCTTTTATATCGGGTTGGGAATTGTCGGGGCGGGTGTGGCGATACTCTACGCCAGATCGCTCTATGGGGCCGAGCACCTTTTTGAAAAGATACCGGTGCCGGCGGCTTCCAAAGCGGCGATCGGCGGGCTTCTGCTTGGTTTGTTTGCTCTGCTGCTGCCCCAGATACACTCGACAGGCTATCCGGTGATGGAGAGCGCCCTGCATGGCAAGCTGGGCCTGCAGCTCGTCTTTGGGCTGATGCTCGCCAAAATCCTTGCGACCTCGCTCACTCTGGGCAGCGGCGGCTCGGGCGGCATTTTTGCACCGGCCCTGTTCATCGGCGCCATGATGGGCGCGGCATACGGCATAGTTATCCATTCGATATTCCCGGATGTCACCGCCGGGCCAATCTCCTACGCCATTGTAGGCATGGGCACGGTCTTCGCCGGCGCTACGCATGCGCCCCTGACCGCGATCATCATCTTGTTCGAGATGACCCGCGACCCGATGATCATGGTCCCGATGATGTTCACATGCATCATATGTTCCGTACTCACCGCCCGATTCCAGAAATGGAATATCTATACCAAAAAGCTCCTCAACCGCGGCGTTGATATCGATGCTATGCAAGAGCGTAAAGCACTGGAGAGCCTTAAGGTGGCCGATGCGATGAACACGCACTTTACCGCATTGAGTGAAAGGACGTCCGTCGATGAGGCACGGCAGGTATTCCTCAGAACCACCTGCGAACATCTCCCGGTCGTTCAGGAGGGGACCGAAAAGCTTGTCGGTCTGCTCGGATACCGTCGCCTGATCGACCACCTGTCGGAGGGCGAAGATGGCGATACGGCGGTCGGCAGGCTGGCGCAGCCGCATCCCGCCTGCGTGTATGAGAACGACAGCCTTAAAGTTGCCTTGGCCCGTCTGGAAGACATCATACTGAACCTGGTGCCGGTGCTGAAGGATGAAAGCTCCCGAAAAGTTGTCGGGCTTCTGAGCCGCGGGGTGCTGGATCGGACACAGCGCTATGACTGGCTGCTGTATCTCTCGGCCGACAATATCCTGCTCGAGTTGGAAGCCGATGATCGCGATTCGGCCATAGCGGAGATGTGCCTGGCCGTCGCCGAAAAAATCCCGGATTACACCGCTGAAGAACTGGCCGGTGCGGTAAAAGAGCGCGAAAACAGGATGCGGACCGCTCTTGAAGGCGGTATCGCCTTCCCCCATGCCCGTCTGAAAGGCATCGATCGGCCCGTGGTGCTGCTGGCCCGGAGCACACCGGGGATCGCGTGGGACGCGGACGATGGTGAAGCCACGCATCTGATTTTCCTGGCACTCACTCCGGAGAATGATGTCGATACTCAGCTTCAGATAGCCGGCGGTATAGCCGACCTGGCGAGCGATCCGGAAGCGCGCCGTGAACTTTTAGAATGCACGACAGCTACCGAAGAACTGGCCTGCCTGAACAGGCTGATGGAGATGAAAGGATCAGATTGAATTGAACCGTCAAACAATACCGGAGAAATGACGCGGCTTCCGTTCTGCCTTGACTATCTGTTCATATGCGGATAGAATGTAAGTCCTCAGTAAAACCGATAAAATCCGTGACGAATCAAAGGTCGGAAGTGGTTTTGGAAAAAACATTTCTAACTGGAAAGGGCGTAAAAAAGCTTATCCGACTAACGTGCTCCATTTGGCTACGGAATGCAACAATAAAAATCACAGCGCTGCATTCCCTGAAAGCTTACCGGAGTGGTTCATCAAACTTTTTACAAAAGAAAATGATGTTGTTTTGGATCCTTTTATGGGATCGGGGACAACGAATATTGTCGCTCAAAGAATGAGAAGAAACTCGATTGGTATCGACATCGTACCTGAGTATTATCACGCAGTCAAAGGTAGTGTTGATGAAGTGCAGCTATGCCTCTTTGAATCAGAACCTGATTATGAAACCTCTAAAACTGATTGAAGTCACGGAATATGTTGAAAAGAATATCTCTTCGTTATAAAATCCGCTGGGAAGCTCGTCTCAGTCGATCCATAATAGCCGATCCCAACCCCTTTTCGGGGACGGGCTGGGCTAAAATCACATCAATGTCGGCGCTGTCGAGTTCACGTATCGCACGGAACAGGTTAGCGGCGGCTTCACGCAAATCGCCCTTTGGCGATAAATTGACGGCTTTATATATATTTTTGGCCTCAACACGTCGTTCGCCAAAACAGAGTAAGCCAACTTTTTTTCCTTTTAACGACTCTTTGTCGGCTTCATCTTCCAGCAAAACCGGTGTTGCGGGGGCGTAATGGCGAGAGAGCATGCCTGGAGCAATCGGTTTTCCCTCCGATGTGCGCTTTGACGTATCGACATCGCCAATGATTTTGCTTATATCTTCTATCGGCAGCCCCCCCGGTCGCAGCAGGCGGGGCTTATTCGGCTGAATGAGGGAGATTATCGTTGACTCAACACCGACGGAACAGGCCGGCGCTTCGACAATAGCGTCAACCGCCTCTCCAAGTTCCGTTCTCACATGGGCGGCGGTCGTCGGGCTGGTCTTCCCGAAACGATTCGCGCTCGGCGCCGCCAGGGGGGTGCCGGCGTGTTTTATTATTGATAAGGCGACGGGGTGATCGGGGCAGCGCACCGCTACCGTAGGCAGGCCGCTGGTGACAATATCAGGAACGGAAGTTTTTTTGGGCAGCACCAGGGTCAGCGGGCCCGGCCAGAACGCCTCGGCCAGCCGCCGGGCGGGGTCGGGCATGGACTGCACGAGCAGCGCAGCCTGCTTCATGTCGGTGACATGCACGATAAGCGGGTCAAATGCCGGTCGGCCCTTAATCTCAAATATCCGCGCTACCGCCTCGGGATTGAAAGCGTCGGCCGCCAACCCGTAAACCGTTTCGGTCGGGATAGCTGCAACGCCCCCTTTTTTTATGATACGCGCCGCATTCAACACCGATTGCTCCAATTCTTCGGAGTTGTTCCCTGTATGAGCGCTTTCGTCAATTATCGTCCCATCTCTGCCTGAAAATATACCTTTTTTCATTGAATCATGTGTTATGATTAAGAATACTGTTTTTTTAACTTTACAGATAAAATGACGGTTAAAACGCGCTGTGCTCGTAACCATTAAGCTTGATACCCAACTTTGCCGTAAGCTTTGTCGCAAGCCCCGAAGGGACGGATTCATAACTACCATGAATCACTCGAATTGCCAGGGGCATATTTCCTGAAGACAAAGGCGATCACTGCTGCGGAGACCAGCACGATAACGGAGCTTAAAAGCACGGCCGAGGCAAAAGAGCCCGTAGTATCGGCGACCCAGCCGCCGAACCCCGGGCCGATAATTCCTGCGACGCCGTATCCTAAGAAACATAGCGGGTAAAGGCGTGGGAAAAAATCGATACCGAAGTAGTCAACTATCGAAGAGGCATAGACGACGAAACATGCACCGAACCCTAAACCTACCAATACAACTACAAGCAGCATCAAGGCCGTGGGAAGCGATAAGCTCAGGGGCAGCAGAAAGACACCTAAAAAGATAAGGGACACAATAACCGTGGCGCGCGTCCCGATCCTGTCATGTACCTGTCCCCAGGTTATACGTCCGGCCGTGTTGCCCAATGCGAACAGGGAAATTGAAAGCGTAGCGGCATTATCGCCAAGTCCCGCCCTGAGCATAATGGGTGTTAAATTCCCTATAGCCAGCAGGCCTGCAAAGGTTCCGGAGAACATCCCCAGGCACAGCAGCGCGAATGGCACGGACAAAATATACGCCCTGGTGCTTTTTTGGGCCGATTCATCATGCCCGTCTTCTTCCGGTTTCGAGGGGTCGCTCAAAAACATTGTGGATAAAAATGCTACTCCACCAAAAGCTAAACCGACGAACCGAAATACAGCCATTACGTCCCATTGCGCAACATATAAAAGCTGCTGCACGGCGAAGCTCAACGCGACGGCACCGGCACCGAAACCGGCAACCGCAATCCCCGTCACTAACCCTTTATTGTTCGGAAACCACTTCATCGTAACGGTGAGCGGGCATACGTAGGCGGTGCCTATGCCCGCGCCGGTAATGACGCCTATACCCAATAAAACAAGATAAAAACTTCCATTGGAGAGCGAAGCGAAGAGGTATCCGGCGATGAAAAGTAAAGCCCCTGTTCCGGCAATAATCCTCGGGCCAAACTTGCTTAAAAGTTGACCGGATATCACCATCACGCATGTAAACACGGCAATGGTTAAGCCGAATATGAAACCGGCCTGGCTGTTGGAAAAACCGTAATTATTAATTAGAGAAGGCGTAAAAGCACTCCAGGCGTATACGCCCCCAAGGACCGTCTGCAGGATAACGCCCGCCGTTAATACAATCCAGCGTTTCATTTAATCACCCTTTTTGTATTATTAATTGTAATATTTTTGCTTTTTGGCAAAAGTTGCTGGTTGCTGGTAGGCAGTCAAAAAAACAGGCGAATGACAGCCGACACGAATAGATGAAAAACTACTCAATTCCCGCAAAAAGCATCGAAGTCGTTTTACCAGCAACCAGCAACTAACAACGACAACTAAAATCGACTTTTCCGGCTTATGCGGGTTATGATTCAGATCATCAAGTTTTTTTCAGGATAGCAAATTTCGCGCCATTATTATTGCATTTTCAGAGTGCAAAATGCAAGTTTAGACGCTTCGCCTAAACCCTTTTGACAGATTTACGATTGTATCATAGAATAGACACCATGAGAAAGCGATACATAGAACATTATTTACAGCGGGATGCCGGTTATTATCCCGTTTTGGTGCTGACCGGGCCGCATAGGATAGCTTTTAAATTATTCCTCTCTGGCCAATGATTGCGGCATCTCTGTGGATACGGTCAAGCGCTGGATATCGGTGCTGAAAACAAGCTTCATCCTCAAACGCATAATTAAAAGCCCCCTCATGGTGGTGCAAACAGGCGGATGTGCCCCGCCCGAATGCCACACTCGTTTACGGTGGCGAACAAAGACAGCAGCGCAACGACATATCAATACGCCCGTGGTTTTCCGTGTGATGGTAATGATTAGGTCCTTAGTTGCAGTACATCGACACAAAATTGTCGATGTACGCAA
>PUNP01000349.1 GCA_003551785.1 Candidatus Brocadiaceae bacterium
GATGTCCGATAGCAACTGCCATCATCGGCGGAGAGCCGCTTACTGTCATGCTCCATCCGACAATGAGAGCGTTGGGCATGCCGCCTGAATCCACACTGCTTACCGCTGCAATCTCGGACGGATTTTTGATGACTATTTAATATTTTCAATCTAACAAAAACTTGTTAGTTTTGACGTAGCACAGGCATTCCTGTCTGTGGCGTTTGTCGTTCGTCTTATCCCGGGAACGCGGGCATCCTGCCCGCCTCCCTGCCGTTTTGTCGTTTGCCGTTGTCTTTCTAATATTACACTGAACTGGTGAACCTGCATCTCGGGTAATTTGAACATCCCCGGAATGCACCATGTTTTCCCCTTCGGGCTACCAAACTCCCCCTGCATCGGGGGCAGATCGATTGTTTGACCTTTTCCGCTCTTTCCCTCTTTGCTTTGTGGATGCCGTTTACATGTTGCTTCCGAACGTCTTTTCCAGTCCTGTTGAAAGAAACAATTTTAGAATAAATTTGCTCCCTTTTCTCATCTGAAATCAGCTCTTGGTGATATTTCTTAATAGTTTTAAGCAGGTTTACGCTGTAGACCACATGGGAAGTCGTCTTGATTTTCAGTGTGGTATTTATCGAAAAAACCACCACCGGGATAATACGAATATCTCCGTCTTCTCCAAGCCTTTCCTTTAATGCCTGGACATGCCCGTAATTTTGCCGGATAGGGTTATACAATTTTTCCTTGCGTTTGTAGATCCCCTGAGTCCAGAATTTATCTTGTTCCTTACCGTATATGTGGCCCTTATAATTTTTGCTTTCAATAACGAAGACTCCGTAATTTGATACAACGATATGGTCAATCTGCGATGTTCCCCCGGGATTTTTTAATATCACATTGTTAACGACTTTGTATTTATCTGAATTGAGTCGGGATAGTATCAGAGAAACAATTTTCTCGCCGGCGCCGCCTTTAAACTTCGCCGATTTAAACACTTTTATGATCGCAGAAATAGCGTAAGCCGCTACAATTATAACAATCAGTCGTATTATAGGTTCTCGCATTCGGTGCCGTGTTGTGTTAAATGCCAGTTAAAACCGCCGACGACAACTGACCTCCTACTCTTCGATCTTGTAACTTGCAACACAAAACCGATGACTTCCTACCGATCCGTAAGGGCAGCATGTTTTTCATTGTCCGGGCCATTTTCACCTGACAATTTTTCCGTTAAATATTCCAATCTGGCCGCTAGCAGCCTGACATAAATGTTTTCTATACTTCCAGCTCTACCTTGCCCGAGTATAATTGTGGCCTCTTCGCCGGTCTTTTTTAAAACCTTAACCATCATTTCTGGCCTTTCAGTATCAGTAATGGCCTCTATAGCTTTGATTCTGTCATAGGGCATTTCCAAAATATCGTGGGGACCTATCAAGATTGAGCACAAGAACATACAAGTTTGTTCCAGCACAAGCCCCAGGCTGCTCTTTCTGCCTATATCCAGGTCGCCGCCAACATATTGAACTTCATAATATCTCCCAAGGCTCCTGGCAACCTGGACCCTTTCCCGCATCTGGCATTGAATTGCATGCTTTTTTACTGCCGTGTCAACCGAGACACTTGATGCGAATCCACCTTTCTTGCTTTCGACCCAATCAACGACATCCTGCACATAAAACGGTTTTATCTTTGAGGCGGAGAAGTCGATCGGGTAATAAATCTCTTTTTCAGGCCCGTTCAATACAATGTCCATCGTGCTTTTTAACTTAGATTTAACAATGCCCATCCATTTCACTTTTTCCCAATCGCCGCCGTCTTGAAACAAATCATCTGTTCTATCGCAAGCAACAAGCAAGAGACGTAACGTCGTAAGTATGAGGACTATTTTTGGTCTTATAACTCCGCATAAAACTGAACCTTTGGGAACTGGCGTCATTGATTTATGTAAAAATACAATTGACTCATGCTCGGTAAGGTCCAGTTTTTTTGTCCAAAAGAGGATTTTCTTTGGATCCACTGAAATAAGGTGTTCTGACGATATATAACGATCTGTAGCTACGGATACATCTATACAATTGCTATCGAGGGGCACTGCTGAAGTCACGTTTTTTTCTTGTCTTGCTTGTTTTTCTGGGACTCGAATTGTCGCTTTGCATCGGGGGCATTGCAGTTTTTTGCCACAATACTTATCCCCGGTTTTCATTTTGCTTTTACACTCTGGACAGCAGAATTGGACCTTTCCACTTTGTTGGCACCTCTGGCCGGATGTTGTTCTTTTATTTTTCTTATCAGAAGCAATATCCTTAATTTTATTTGCCATCATTAAAAAACGCACGAGCAACTTTTTCTCTAACCTCGAGATCTGTAACGTTTTGTATAGACCGCTGATTTTTTTACCCCCGAGGTGTTCTATATCAGAGTATTTTGCAATATAAGATTCATAATACGGAGAAAAGCAAAGAAAAAACTTACTAAACAGGAAAACCGCATCATATGGCGGCCCTTCTCCGATGACTCCCAAAGCTTTATACCCATCGACCAGGACCGGACTGAACAGCTTTTTTAACAAAATCCCGTTTTCCGAACAGATAGCCGAGGCTTCTTCATATGTAGAGACGCTGGTTTTATCAAATTTTTCCAGTAATGAAAGGCTTTCGTATCCGGCGATCCGTATTTTTATATTGCCTTCCTTTTTTTCTTTTGGGATCATGGCATTATTTAATGCGCTTTTTGTAGCTGGAGAGCCTGCAGATTGGTCATCATAATATGTTATGTCGTTTTAAGGTCGCCTGTGAACGAAACTATTATGGCCCGCATTCCAACAAAAAGCAAATACAGAAACCGGATTTATTATTGTCCTGATTGCCGATTTCGTAAATATCCAGCGAACTACCTGCCTGCTTTCAGGCAGGCTTCTCGGGTGGCCCATTTAGCAGTTCAGGTTGACTGCCCGTCTGCAGCCAGGGAATCCCACACCATAATTTGCAGCCCTTTTATGGAGCAGGCATCTTGCCTGCGTTCACGTAGCGTAGCTCATTGAACACACCGATTTCTGTCCGCAGCTGGAATCAGGGTGGGTGATGGCAAAGTTTGCATGCGAATTTACCTGTTCCGCAAGGGTGTCGGAATCGATGCTTTTTAACCAGGTATCTCCTGCTCCTGAGTGGACATCGTTTTGTCCATTGATGACGGATGAGCATAGGGCAGCAGTTTTTGAACATTATAATGTCATTTGAGGCTTGCTCCCGGTTTCCGGTTGTTTTTCGTTATGGTTCGGGTTATCATTACCGTGGAGCTGAAATTCAAAGGTCGCTCTTGGCTATTATTTCGGGGTTAGGTCATATTATTCAGAGGGACGGAACGGTATCAGTTCCCTCTGGCTTTATTAAAATATCGCTGTAAAAGAACGATATTATTGTGAGCTACCTTTTTTAATAAAGCCACGTCCGCTTGCAAAGCCGTTTTTTCTCAGGTATTATACGGCTAGTGGATGGCGATACTTGCATATTTTGATATTCTTGTGCGCATCTGTCTACACTCCATCAACCAGGAGAATGTTGAATGCCATTAGATGATAAAGCCCTTCAGGCGATTAAAAACCGTGAAGAAGGGTGGAGGAAATATTTTGAAGAACTCTTCCTACAAATAGAACGGCGACTGAAATGGCTTGCCCCTCAGGTCGATAAATTCAATTTGCTCAAGCGAAACCTTCCCGATCAAATTGAAAGGGATCATCATCTTGACGATTTTATAGCCTGGCTTTATCTCAAATACTATCAGGATGCACAAGCTGGAAATCTTATAGGGGATGACATAACAGCCGAAAACGCAAATTATAAGCTTGCCTCCAAACAATTCATCGGATGGAAAATTTCGGATTATTTCTGCAAATACTCTGGACTTTCCGGCTGGAAAAAAGACAAAAAAGGCCGTAAAATTGTCGTTTCACTTACGGATTTGGGAAAAGACCAGGAGGGCGTTGAGGAAGAAAGTATAGAAAATAACACACATGAAGCTGCACCAGGGGACAGGCACAATAGGCCAGGAGCTTCTGAGGAAGGCCTTTTTAGCCAACCTTTTACCCCGGAAAAACACTCTCCCCATTTCGATTTCGACAATATAGCCCTGTCACTGCCGGACAATCTTGGCAAGGTCGAAGAACAGGCCGGGGTGCAGCTTTACCCCAGATTGGATTGGACATTGCCTCCGCATAAGCCCCTTATGCAACTTCTCGAACAGTTGATCAAAAACTGCCACGCCGTTCTCAAGCATTGCCACGATATCGAATATGAAAAGCACGCCGGTCGAATTAAAAAAATCGAAGAGGAATTGTTTAATGGCGGCCAATGGCCTACCGAGCTCGCAAAAAAACGGTTTGACACAAGGCAGACGAAATATGTTTTTGAGATGGTTTTTGCTCCGCTCAGCGCCGACACCCTTTGCAGTATTCTGGATATCCAAGCCGATTACGCCTACCAATTACGTAAAAGATATAAAGACGCTCTGCCTGAACTCCTGTCAGAATATAAAAAATTTCTTCCAGATAGCTGATTTGTAAAATGACCATGGGCAAACACTCAATCAAATCCGAGATTTCTGAACGATATTTAAAGCCTCTTGAACCCGAAGTCCGTTGCCGGTTCATCACCAAACGCCTGAAATATAAACATGTCGAAAAGCACATACTCCTGCAGCGGGAGGAACAGTGGCATCATATCTTCGACAGCGAACTGATTGGCAATGCAAGACAGGAATGGCGCAACGGAGAATGCGGTGAAAATTTTGAACAACTCGCTAACTTGTATGAAAAACTGCTCGGCTCACAGATCCTGATGGCTTGCAGAAGCCAGCGGCATCACCTTCATAGGGCCCTGATGAGCGGGGTTGCTGAAAATGGGGAAGCAAAACCTGTCGGACAGTCTATCACCGCCTGGCCGCCCAAACACCGGTTGCTGATTATTGCCAAAAATTTTGTCAGATTCGGCGTCAATAATGCGTATAATTTGTACACGGGATACAGACCGTATGGAAAACTCGGTGAAAAGGCTTTCCTGAGAAAGTGCAGGGAAAGACAGGCCGAAATGTCCCGACTTCGCGCCCAGCCAATAATCGCCGATCATGTATAGATATATTTTAGATTAACAAATGAGAGAAAATCCATGAGCAGTGAAATGAAAGGTAACTCCGCTGGGGAACTCAAAATCGAACTTTCCGATAAGGAAATACAGGACGAACAGGACCTGCTTGAAGTGCTCCCCCTCGCCGCCAGGCTGGCGGCACTCGGCGACGCCTCCGAGCTCGACCGCTGCCACACCGCAGCATCTGAGAAGTTCGGCAATAAAATCGGTTGTTTGCTCGAAGAACGTGCCAGGGAGGGGATTTGGGACATTCGGAATGCTCTTGGTGAACAGCTTGGTCTTTCCATTATTGAAACCCAGGATTTCTACTGCCTCCTGCTTCATGAACTTGGAGAATCCGCTGTTGCAGTAATCGAGGAAAGGGCGTTTGACCGGCTTCCCGATGGTTGTTTCATCCCCGACAGGGCAATCGAACTGCTCGTCAACTGGATATGGGAATGTGAGGATGCGGAGCTGGACGGCGATGCTGCAGGTATGCTTGAAATTTTTTCAGAAAGGTTTCCCCTGCATGAAGAGTTTAGACTTGGTATTGTTGACAGCCCGATAAGCATCGAACAGAAAGAAATACTTGCCGCCCTGGCGCGTCCGCGCAAAACCTTTACCGCCGCATGGTCCGAGGCAATGCCGCAGCCCGCTGCCCTGCCGCTGGCCGCTGCCTCGGGCAAACCACCGTCGATGCTTATAAAAAAATACAAAGTCAGAAAAAAATCTCCAGATGGAACCGAGGTGGTTGTGTATAGAGTTATAAATGAAAATTGGGAGATGCTCCTGGACATATGTGATTCCAGCGGAAAACCGTTGCGGATCGATCTTGTGAGGGCTGGAACGCGGGCGGCCTTGCCGATAAAAGGTTCAGGCGGTATTTCGTGGAAGATTGATCTGGGCAATGTCCCGGTCGAGGCGCGGCTCAGCGCGGTCTTTGAGCCGTTGGTTATCTGTTTTTCCAATCATACGAGGCTTATTGTTAATGGGAGGAGTGACTGAAACCAGATTTAGCGGGGAGCCCGACTGGGACGTTTATTTTTGTCTCAATCTTGCAGAGGCCGCAGAAGAGGGACGGGGCCCCTTTCAATGGACCAGGAATGCATATGCCTGGCTTCACGGGAGGCTGGATGAAGCCCGGCGCCGCGGCCTGCCCTCGCCCACCGATGATGCCGAGCCGGTGGGACCACCGTCTAAACTGTTCCCGGTACTTCTTTCAGATTACAGCAAATCGGGAGGCGCAATGGCTTTTATTGAATTGGGTATCTCCGGATGTGCAGCTGCAGAAGGGATTGAAGATTTTCTCCATCCTCCCCAGCAGGCTGCAGATGCCGCGGCGGCATTTTTCCGGCGACTCGGCGCCGACGTGCAACACCCACACATATCTTTCAACCCCCCTTATGAAGTATATGGCGGCAGCGGCTCGCTTTCGGCTTTTATAATTACTCTTGTCCACCTGCTCGGGTGGAAGCCGGCGCCGGACGACATCTGTGCTACGGGCATGTGGGAAGATAAAAAATTCCGGCCCGTCGAACCTGAAAGCCTGGAAGGTAAGACGACGGTTGCAAGAAAATGGGGATACAGGAAACTTTTCGTCGTTGAGGGACAGCGGGGTCTCGACGTTGTAGAAGGCATGGAGGTCATTGAAGTGCCCTCAGACCCTGAATTCGCTTGCCTGAAAATTGCCCGGCATCTCGTTTCAAATGAGGAAACAGCTGACGAAGGCTTCGCCCGGGTGCTTGCGATTTTTGATCAGGCTGCGGTGCGGGATGAACCGCATGATAGTGATCTGGACAGAATAATGCGAATGACCGAACCGTTTGCTGTTTCGAAATACTCTCTGGCAAAACATATTGCGCATGACATTCGCTCACGCGCACTCCTGCACGCAGGCAGAACCGATGAGTCCGAAATCGAACGTCGCTGCGCCGAACAGGTGGAACCGGATTTAAAGCCTGACGGATGGCTCGGCGATTACCTGCGATGGGGACAGACGGCGCACCGCTCGGTTATGGCCGTCGATATGGGACAATGGGACGAAAATGACCGTGATCATCAACGGCTGAGAAGAGTTTTGGACCATCTTCATAAGGGAGCGGAAGAAGAAGGCTCTGGTGGAAAGCGGGAGCTTTTCGCCGCCCTGCAACTTGCGAATACCGACGGAATGCGCCTGGAGTTTCTTGGCCGGTTGCGTGAAGATGTGGATTTACTGGGAAAAGCATGGCGCCGCCGCACCCGCCTGATGCAGTACTGGCCTCATATCATGCAATACGCCCAAAAACTCGGGCTTCGAGATACCTCCATGCATCGTCAGCATAACTATTGCATGGACGTGCTGGCAAGTTATCACGCCCTGACTGGCGAGTTGCCGTCTGGCTGGGAACCGGACTGGGGCGCCATGAAATTCTACCCATGTAAGACGGATATTGAAGAGCTGGCGGATGGGCGGTTTCCGTTTGACGTATTCAACTGGCTGCGCTGGCAGTCGATCACGGGTAATAAGCTCACGGAACAGGAGGTTGAAAAGGCGCTCCGCTCTACAAAGGGGAAGAGCTATTATCCCTATACGCTGATATATGAAGCTGTGCTTAGGCACGCTCCGGTTCAGATGCACGGGCTGCGTCTTAGAGCGGCACGGAGGCTGGCCGAGGCGGATTTTTTCGACCCGTCGAAGCTCTCCCGGCGCAGCATCCTGACGATTTTGTCGATACGCGCCCGGCGCCTGCTTGAAGAATTCAAAGATGTCATCGAAGCGCCGCGACCTGTAGAACCGGAACCTGAGACGGCGCTGGCGCGCCTGGCGGAAGAACTACTCAGGGAACCTGATAAGATTGCAGCAAGATGCCCGTATTGAGGAAATATAAGCATTATGTAAGTATTGCGTTTTGCTTGATGTGGGAAGTGTCTTATGAATGTAATAGAAAAGAGAACAGAGCGTCTTATAATAAAAACACTTGATTGTGCCGACACCAGGTTGAAACAAAGAATTGGGTTGCTGGGGCGTTTCTCTATCCCAAAAGGTTATGGGCTGTATTTCCCGGGGTGCAAGGTTATCCATACGTGGTTTATGCTATTTTCTATCGATCTCATCTATATCGATGAAAACTGGGAAATTGTGAAACTTGTACATTCAATGAGACCCTGGAGGCTATCGAAGTGTGAACAGGCTATCGGTGTAATAGAGACAGCCCCTGGGCTTTCGTATAAAATGGGTCTTAACGTTCATATGCAATTGCAGTGCATCGACTAAGACGTGATGAACAATTAACATGAAGACGATGAGTTTTTAGACATGAAGAGTGATGGATATAAAAAAACAGATAAGATAAGCGGATATGAGCTGTGTTCGTTTATTCTTGAAGAAACCGAAAACAAGGTGATGGATCTGATCGACCTGGCTTCCGGAATGGAAACCGACTGGCTTGAGTTTAAAGCCGCATGTGGGCCACCGGAAGATGATTCTTCCGAAAACAAACTAAATAAAAATGATTATCGCTTGCATGTAGCCGAAGCTGTAATGGCACTGGCAAATACGCACGGCGGATGCGTGTTGCTTGGCGTTAACGATGAAGCGGAACCTATAGGGTTGGACGCAAGTGACCCTCGTAAACTCAGAGTTAAAAAGGATGATGACGCATTCTTACGGTATCTGGAACAGGCTGTTTTACGACCGAAAGAAGGTTGGGCATGTGCCGCTAAGGGACAAGTAAAAGTGTATCCTGACTACCCTCACGACTTGTTTGAACTCAGGATGGGAAAGCTTTCAGGAGAAGATATCGTAATTATTTTGGTCCCACCACGGCCGGAGGCTGAGATATGCGAGTCATGTAATCAGTTGGCGGTAGCCCAGTGTATCCATTGCATAGAAGAGCCAAATGGTAATACACGTGAATATGTACCAGTTAGAGCTTTGGGAAACTTGGGCAATGTGAGAAAATTATTGCGTTCCGAAGAGTGGGATGAACTGGAGAAAAACCGGAAGATAAAACATCAACACTATTTTGATCTTTTTCAGAAATTTGTTGAATTTTTTGAGTCTGAAGTGTTTTCTTTAAAAGGCGCTTGGCATGGTAGCTATAAGGAAAAAGGACATGAATGGCCATTTAAACTTTCAATTAACGACGAGCATTTTGAGCGTGGGCCAAGAGGGATGTATTCGTGTTTCGCTGGTACAGTTTCTGAACCCAGTTTAGATAGGAAATGGGCCGGTAGAGACATTGACAATCTCCATGCCAAAATAGATGGCAATTTTAATGTGAAAGAGAACAAAATAACATTTCAAAAGATATATAAAGGCCTCCATCACCATTCGTTCAAATACGAAGGATTTTGCGAAAATACAAAACCACACTCAAAAAAATTTGTTGGAACATGGAGGGCAAAAAAACCTTTAACCTTGAGACCTATTAAAGCAATTAGACGGCTTTTAAATCCCGAAAGAGGTGGCAGTTTTTCTCTTCAAAAGAATGATATTTTCAAAGTGCTGATTACCTGTTTTGGCCCTTTCGGAGGGAGTGAAATAAATACAAGTGAGGTGGTTTGGGATGAAATACGGAAACTAAAGACGGAATCGGGAAATTTTAAGTTTAGCTTTGGTAAATTATCCGTGGAACATCAGAAGGCAAGGAAGGAAATAGAGGATTTATTAAAAAAAGAAAAACCGGATGCGTGCCTGTGCCTTGGTATGTATTTTTCTGACAATGGGTGTAAGATTGAAACAGAGGCACGTCTGCCACAAGAGTTTTCGCAAGATAATCCCAAAGTATTAAAAGGCTTTTGGCCATTTGAAGATCTGCTTAATAGTCTACGCTCGGCCGGGGTAACAAGTGAATTATCACAAAAAGCGGGTCAATTCGTTTGCGAAAGTACGTATTGGGCCTTGCTAAAATTCCGTCATGTAAAAAAATATCCACAATACGCCACCTTTCTGCATATACCGCATGAAATCGATTCAGCAGTGGCAAAAAAGATTAGTCTTGGCATAATCGAGCCATTGGAAAAACTGGCTACTTTTGACTCTGTATAAAGTTGTAAATGTATGTGTTGTGTTCATGCTTTCGGCAAAACGGATCGAATTCCCGGTTTGCCGAGTTTAAGTAAACCCTTATCATCTTAAAAGGAGGTGAGCAAATTATGTTGACAGCCATTATTTTAAAAGCTGTTTCTTGGTTGGTTACAGCAGCCATGTTCTTGGGCTTTATATTGGCCCAATCTCCCGGCAATGGATGCTGAAGAGGCCTGCATTTTGAAACACACAGGCTATTTTTAATAACTCTGGAGAAAATCAGTTGGATTGCTCCTAAGCAAGAGGGTTTTGTGTCTTTTTACATCTTTTAAACACATCAATTCGTAAGAACCAAGATCTATCAGTCAAGATGTTGATGAGCTCTTGACTGATAGTATTCGAGCACCTTTTTTATAAACTAATATCCACTCCACAAAACTTTTTTCTGCCGTTTATACAACTATGTGTGTTCCAAAATTTCTTGCGGGATAAAAAAAGAAGAGGGGATATTGTCAGATCATCCCGCAAAAGAACGTGTAATTTACAGGACAAGTAATCAGGAGAGAAATAAGTGGATCGGGAAATGAAAGATAAATGGACAAAAGAAGAAGAGAGGGTGAGCAATACGGTAGAGGGGAATAATACCCTGTTGATTAAACGGTGGAGAAAAAATGCTGGAAATGCGGTGGCAAGCAAATCAAGGAAAGCCGGCAGCACAGAACCGCCATTCAAGGAAAGCCGGCAGCACAGAACCGCCATGCCTGAATACTAAGAGTAGCGCACCGTTCAACATTGTCGGCGTAGGGCCTCCAGAGTGATTTGTTGATGTTTGGGAATTGGTTTATAGGGAAGAAGATTGGAAATCATATGAAAAAATTGACAAACATACTGCAATCATACAAGATTCTCCTTGGTACCCCTTTTGCTATGAATAAAGGGTTTGACAGGTGGCTCTGCTTGAATCATTTTATGATGATTCGGGAGTACTTCAGATATCCAAACAGAAGATCAGTAAAACCGTTCAATGAAGAGATATTATCACCGGTGAATTGACAATGCCAAAAGTTCTGTTCAGCAAGCATACCATCAGTCAGTTCAAGCGTAAAGTGCTTCCGCTACTTGAGGCTAAGGGTATCGGTTCCAACCTGGAGCCCGCGGAAGCCGTAGAAGAACTGACGAAAAGAGATGCGGAAATATGGGCCGTGCCTGTTGAGATGCCCATCTCCGGGAAGATTTATGAACTGAGCCTGAACGATAGGCCCTGGCGACTCTTCGAAACCGTGGTTGAATTGCCCTCCGAACTCGATCTGAACTCGTTCATCAGGGGAAATCAGGCCGAAAATGAAAATGACAGCGTAGCCGTCCAGGTCGAACATGTCAGCGGGCGTAGGGCTTTCTGCACCCTCGTCGATGGAGAACCAGGAAAGCCACGTTCGACATGTCAGCCCTTGCTCGTGATGTCGATGGACGATGTCGTGGTCCTGGCCGATGTGATCGAGGGACTCGACTGTTTCGACGTCGTTGATATCTGGCCGGCCGAACGGATGCCGCTCCAGTTCTTGCACTGCCGTCCTGCAAAACCGGGCCTTGCCTCGGACTGCGACATCGAAGGCGAACTCCTGGAACATGGAAAACTGGATTTCGCTGTGGCATGCCATAACTGCACAGGAGCCGGCCATGTTACCTGTGAACAATGCGAGGGCAGTGGAATATACCTGCCCAGAAAAAAATGTCCTAAATGCGGTGGATCAGGCGATTTTATTGGGAAATACGGCGATGTGATGGGGAAATGCCATGCCTGCGACGGGAAAGGCTATTTCCCTGCCAAGGAATGCTACGGCTGTAACGGCTCCGGTTCTATAGATTGCTGGGTCTGCAAAGAAACCGGAGCACTGAGGATCGGCCTGGATTACCGGACCGGACGGTTCAGCATCAGAAAACCCGTTAACGATGAGGGATGGAAAGAATTCTCTGTGCCCTTTAATGACGTATTCATCTATGACTGGGAACGCAAATCCCAATTGAGTGGTATCTCCGGTGCTCAGGATGTACTTGAAGCTATATATGCCACAGCGAAAGCAATGCAGGAGAAATCCGCTGAGGTCGAAAAATTCGTCCGGGACATGCAGAATATTGAAATCTGCCTCGACCGCAGCATCGAGGCGCAGGAGGTTGTCGATCTCCGTCCACTCGAACTTTCTGATCCGGCTCCCTCCCTCCAGAGAAAACGGCACGGTGTGATCTATGAATACCGGATGGCTGCGAAACGGAACTTGCCGTGGCTGAAGGACCGTATCCTACCTTACCCGCAAGGGACGCCCCTCAATCTCTCTAAACGCAATTCTTCAGGCCGACGAGAAGACTGGCAACCGAAAACGACGGTGCCGGGCGGGGAGGACGATTCACCGTCATTTTTCGGAATAGATTTTAGTAAACGCCGGCATCTTGTCAAGTTCCCCGATCGGACCGACAAAAAGGATATACCCGAAGACATTACTGTAAAGCCGGACCGGCCGCCGCCTTCGGAAAAGACTCAAATCAGGCATCTGCAGCACTGGTGCTCCTGGTCGAATCGGTACAGCGGCATCCTGCGCACCATGGTGTTGGGGGATTCGCCGCCCGATCAAAAGCCGGAAATGCTGTTCAATAAAAATATCGAAAATTTCAAAAGCCAGATCGAAGCCGTGAGTCTCGGCATAAGTAACAGGCCGCTCTCACTGATAAAGGGTCCGCCCGGGGCCGGCAAGACAACTATTATCACTGAAATAGTACGGCAGGCCGCTGCACGCGGCGAAAAAATCCTCGTCGCCAGCCAGACCCATCAGGCTGTCAGAAATGTGCTCGAAAGGCTTCATGAAGACGGCAGGTTCCGTATGATACGGCATGGGCATGACGCCAAACTCAGTGAACTGGAAAAACAATACACAGAAGACGGCCTGAGCGGAGAAACTGCCCGAATTATCAAAAAAACAGAGTCCGTCACAGAACAATGGCGTGAAAGAACGGAATGGCTTACAGACGGCCTGGAAAAGTGTAAAGATGCGGTTGATGCCGCATCCGAACTGGCGGATGTCCGCAAAAAAATCGAGAAAGATATTTCCCAGACCAAGGCGAAAGCGGATAGTGAATTGAGTGACGCTATGTTCCGAAGGGATTCCGCAGCGGAGTGCGCGCAGGAGAAAAAACAGGTCATGGTCAATGAGTGCTCTCCCGATATCCGCCGGCTGGAGAAGCAAAAAAAGAAAAGCAGCGTTAAGCTGAAAAAAATCCGCAAGAAGAGCAGCGCTGTCCTGAAAAGAATGAGAGAAAAGTTCGGATATGTTGAAACGCCGCCGGATGAGAAAACCGGTGGTGAAAAACGCCTGAGGGACGCGTTGATACCGGTCGGCTTCGCCAGCGAGAAAACACTTAAGAACAAGCTTGCCGGCGTGCACTGGCAAACGCTGGAAAACGAAACCCGAATCGAAAAAGCCGATGTGATATTGAAAAGTCTTCATTCCCAATTAGAGGATGGCCGAGAAGAATGCGAGCGAGCCGTTAGAAAAGCAGATGCGGTGCTGGGGAACCGGAAAGCGAAAATCATGGCCGAGAAGGAAACGTCGCTTGCGGACGCTACCCAGCGGCGTTCGCAAGCGGAAAATCGCCTTTGCAGTGTGCAGGTTGAAGCGTTGCCGGCGGCGAAGGAGTTCAACCCCTCTCTGAGCAGTAACGATGCTGCCGGGAACTGGAGCAGTATTCTTCCGGAGGTTGAGAAATCGCTTGAAGAAGCTGAAGGAAAGCTTGATTTCATGTCGAACTATTCCACCTCGCTTGTTAACAGCCGGGAGGCTCTCTACACATTGCTGAACGATTCATTGCAGGTGTTTTTCTCGACCTGTGTCGGGCTGGCGAGCTGGCGTGATGCCGTCAGTAAAGGCAAGGATGCATTCGATATCGTGATCATTGACGAGGCGGCCCATGCAACAGTTACCGAAACGCTGACACCGCTGCTCTATACCAGAAGAGCGTTACTGGTGGGCGACGAGAAACAGCTTCCGCCGATCGTGACAGGAAAACTGAGCTGCAGGCCTTACGGCAGGCCCGATACCAATGATACCGACCGCGGGACGGGCTGCTGGATGAAACACCAGCGTACACCTGCTTGCCGCCTGGAACAGAGCCTGTTCGAGATGCTGTGGAACAGTGATGTGAGACTGCCGCAGGTCATGCTCGATATTCAGTTCAGGATGCATCCCGACATTGCCGATTTTGTGAGCGCCACCTTTTATGATGGGAAGCTTAAAAGCGAGGTCAGCAAAGCCGACCGCCGGCTCGCCTTTGCGGAGTTTACCCACCCTGTTTGTCTCGTGCCCACAAACGCTTACAAAAATCATCACGAGGAGCTGCTTGACCCGGGATTCAGAAACGAGGTGGAGGCCTGCATCATTGCCCGCATTGTGAAAAGGGCGAACGGCGAACTCACCGAGTCACAAACATGCGGGATCATCACCCCCTATGCCGGCCAGGTGCATCTGCTCCAAAGGGAACTTGGGAAGGCGGTCGGGGGCGATACCCCGCTGATTATAGAAAATGAAGACATAGCCTCCGTGCACCGCTTCCAGGGCTCAGAGCGCGACATTATCATTATCAGTTTTGTCAGGAGTCCGAAACCTTGCGATAAATGCCATACTAAAAAAACAGGCAGGGGAAAATGCCCCCAGTGCGGCGGAAAAGGGTTCAAAGGTTCCGGCTTGAGCTTCGTGCGTGACCTGAAAATGCTCAACGTCGCCTTTTCGAGAGCGCGTAAAATGCTCATCCTGGTCGGCGATATCGAATCGCTGTCCAATCCCGACTACCAGGGCGGCAAGGATGGGATCCGTATTCTGAAAGATTTTCAAAGTTATGTGAGCGACCGCGGGCGTGTACTTCATGTATGGGAGAAAGGCTATGGCGAATAATTTTGACCTCACACCCGGTAAGCTGCGAAGGCAGTTGTTCGACATCCTCGACAATTTTCCGCTCCCCGGCGACGGCAAGGTCGCCCGGGCGATTCCCATTGCCTTTCCCGTTACTGAAGTTGTATGGGCTCTTGAGGAGACGGTCGAAGAGATGGCGGGATTCCTGCAGCGTTCGATGCTCGAAGCGCTGCGGCGTTTCGGTCCGGCAACGGCGGATGAACTGAATGAACTGCTCGCACTGGGGCCGGACATCATCGGAAATACACTCATGGAGCTCCAAAGTAAAGGCGCCCCGCTCAGCCAAAAATCCGGAAGATTCCGCCTCGACGAACCGACAGGGCCTGAAGACGATCTCGATACGTTCCGCGTTACCGTGCAGCAGAAACGCGTCTTCCTTGTCAACAGCATCGTCGATAAACTCCTGCCCCACGATCTCTGGGACTCGCATAACGAATACCGTCTCCGTCCGGATGCCGAAACCGGGAAAATACTCGACAGATACGGAAATCCCTCAGCAGTGTTCATCTATCTTATGCCCGCCTTCCATAACGGGAAAAATGATTTAGAAAAGCATATTCGCCAACACGATATCCAAAAGATGGAAATGGTCGGTATCCCGGAAGGGGCGCGGGAACTGACTGAAAACAGGCCGCAACATTTTGAGACGAGCTGGGTGCTGAGCTTCCTTATTCTGATGCACAACAGGTCGATAATCGCTGTTTCAGGCGGAGACGTTCCTTGTAAACTGGATATACCGCAAGCTGATACCAGGGGATATCTGGCTCAGGCCTGCATCGGCCTTAGGTCGGGAATGCTCAGTTCGGATGTTTCGCTGGAGCAAATCCAACAAAGTATCCCGAAATTGCCCGAAGGCACCCTGCAGGGAAGTCAACCCAATGAGTTTTATGTCCCGCTCGAGAATCCGGAAAAAGAACTGACCGTGGAGGCGGTCTGGGGAAGTGATGACGAGGAGGATGGAGCAAAATCTCAGGTTGTTATCGGACTGGTTAAAGGCTATCTCTGGCACCGGGCAACACGGGCCCTTATTCGGTTTTTGCCGGGAGATACGCGCACCGCAGAAAGGGTCTGCCTGCTGCGGGGATGTGCTCAAATGCGACGTTTCCTTCGAGGATTCCAGCACGGTCAGGCGCTGGAAACCCGAGCGGATATTTCAGAATGGTGGGACGGATTTCAAAAGGACTTTGCTCAGAGCCTGCCGGATGCTCTGACCCTTTCCACTGTCCCTGTTGATCGCCTCATTGAAACCGCCTTTAGCCTGACTGACGCCGAGTTTGTTGAAAAGCTTGAAATGGTACTGGAAAGTCCGCGCCGGGTGGAAGCCGGTGAAATGGTGAAGAAAAAAGACGCTGACTGGAAAATCCTGGCCAATATAGATGGCGCCGCGCGGCTGGGGGATGCTATCACTGGCATCATCGAATCGGCCGAAAAGGAACTCGATATAATAAGTCCCGTCATCGATGACGAACACCTGATAAATGCCGTGAATGAAGCAAGGGGAAGGGGGGTGAACGTGCGCATAATTTCTGAACTGCTTGATAAGGATAAGCGGGGGGACGTCATCACCCGGTTCCCCACCCGCGGTCTGGATATGGAAAAGAAGGAACTGAAAAAGCATCACAGCGCCATGCGTTCTCTGGGTTGCAGCGGTGCGCTTTGCAGGACTTCAAGCTACTACCCGCACGTGAAAATGGTATTAAAAGACCGTGAAGTCGGCATTATCAGTTCGGTGAATCTGACAATCAACAGCCTCGGCCGGGCAGGCGACTCCTCAATCGAGGCCGGAGTCCTTACCGACCGAGGTGATGTAGTAAATGGCGCTCTGAGTTTCTTCAATGGCCTTTGGGAGGGCTGCCCTTTCAGACAGTATCGCGAAGGCAACGAGGTTTATATAGTGGAGCAGCGGGCGCGGCCGATGACTTCCGAACTGTTAGAGCAGCATTGGGGCGGGCTATCGCTTGCCGCCACCTATCCTCCAGACCGGCGGTACCTGAGAGACCGGATAGTGAATCTTATAGAAGGGGCATCCGAATCCGTGAAACTCGTCTGTATGTCATTTTACGAGGCACACCTGATAAAGCCGCTCCACAGCAGCCTCATCAAAGCGCTCGACCGTGGTGTGAGTGCAGAGGTTTTCATGCGCCGGCAATTTGCGGAGCATTACAGCGATGAGTGGCCGGATAAGGGCACAGCAGAACTGATGGAACATGGTCTCATCGTCAAACTCGTGGAAAACCTTCATGCGAAAGGTATTCTTGTTGATGACAGGCACTGCGGTATTTTCTCCGCCAACCTGAACCCCTTCTCGCTTGAATCAAAAGTCGCATCCGCTCACATTGAACTTGGGCTTTTCTGGGACGGCGATGAAGCCGCAGCGGAAGGCTGGAAGGAGTTTGTTAAGAACGTAAATAAAATTTCCAGCTCATACAAAAGACCTAAAAGGAGTAAAAATGTATTTTAGAGACGAAAGTAAAGGAGCGGAGGGGGACTTTTCTGCAGCAGGCAGGCGCCCGCGTTCCCGGTGCTTGCATGGACGCACTCAGTGAAAATTTTGTCAGAATGAGTAATAAGCAACGTTATAACAGTAGAGTACATTTTTTCGAGGTGATAATTCAATGGAATCATGCGAGTTCAAACTTAAAACACTTACGCCCGTTCGCACCGGCGATATCGCTCAGAATTGCAGAGAGATAAAGCCGCAGGGTATACGCGGCAGTTTGCGAAGCAGGTATGAAGACATGGTGAAATTCTTGGGAAGTGAAAGTTGTAATCCGACAGGAGGGAATGCCTGCAATTTAGAAAAAATGAAAAAAACTGATAAACTCTGTGAGGTATGTAAACTTTTCGGTTGTACGGGATATGCCAGTCGATTTCGGTTGGAACTATATGGTGGAAATCCGACGAAAAAGGGGAGGACAGAATGCATAGAAGGTGAGCTGTCATGTATTTTGACTTTCCCGTTTGCCACGGATGCCCTCTTCAAAGAAAAAACTTTTGCGTGTTTGAAATTTGTATTTATGTATAGCCAGGTCGGGGGAAAAACTTCAAAAGATTTTGGGGAATTATGCATCTGTGATAATGGCTTGCCTACCCCTTCCCTTGAAAGCATCCAGTCTATAGCAAATCAGCCTTTCCATAAATCTGACGAATGGTTTCTGACAACACTCAGAAAAAATTCTCAAAACCGGATTAAAAAGTTTTTTGTGACAGGTGAGAAAAAAGCTTCTATTATTCACGGGATGATATCATGAACAAAAAGAAATATTACGATTATTTTGCCACGCCGGGCAATACGCATGTGCCCAAAGACATGCCGTATACCCAATTCGCAGAGGATAGGGCCGTGGAATGTCGAATGCTTGAGTTGAAGGATGAAAAAGGCAAAAGTAATAATTTGAAAAAAGCATGGATTACGCAGGGTAATTCTGCTCGAAAAAAGTCGTTCTTTAATGGTCTGCCCTATGATGATCGAGAACAAATCGAATCGGCTTTTTTTAGCAAAGTTATACCCACCGGTATTTCAATACTTTTCTCGATCGGGTTTGAACTGAAAACGCCATGGTATTCCAAAGAGGAGATGGAGTTCGGTCCACTCGACAATATGATCTGCAAAGACCGGACTCTGGGCATTCCGCTAATCCGCCCGACAGCGTGGAAGGGGAATATGCGTACCATGCTTCAAATCGAAAAAGACGGGAAGAACTTCGCTCAGTGTATTATAGAACGTTTATTCGGACCGGAAAGTTCCGAGGAGGAAGATGCCCGTATGGGCAGGCTGCGTTTCTATTCAAGCTTTTTTGTGGGGAAATCAGGCGAGGTGTTGACGCCCCTCACACGGAATAAATTTAAAAAGCCTGTGCATGGCCCCATTTATCTCGAAGTCGTCCCCGCAGGCGCTGAGTCCACTTTCCGTCTCATGTATTTCCCGTTCGATCTTCTGACCAAAGACGCCGCAACCCGCCGGCGCGAGATACAGGAGGACCTGCAGGTTGTCACCGGGGCAATACCCGAGCTGCTCGAAGAGTTCGGGTTCTCCGCGAAAAAAACGCTCGGATGGGGCAAAGCCAAAATCGCAAAAGTAAACGTCACGTGGGGCAACGCCTACGCTAATGAACCGGTTGTAAATGAAAAAAAAGATGTTTTCCATGATGAACGCCTCATGCCCCAACTCAAAAAGGCACCCGAAGACATGAATGATAACCACAGCAGGGAGGACACAGCATGAACGATCTGATCCAGCCCATACTCGATAACCGCAAGGCCATCCTGCTCACCGAACTGGCGGCCTTGCTGCACGATCTGGATAAGGTGAGGAGGGATTTTATTTCAGATCATACCGGAGGTCCCGAACAACGGAGCGATATCCTCAAAAATAAAATTTCGGGACAGTTGGATTCGTATCTCCGGTCAATACAAGTAAAATTTAACGGTATTCTCACTCGACCCGATTGTCTCGAAGGGGAAGCGGGTTTTAAGACAGATGACAACAACCTGGCCGCCGCCTTTGTATATCATCACCAGGGCGACAACAACCCCATGCCGCTGCTCGGCCACATACTGAACGGCGGCGCCTGCGGCGCCGACGGTATAGACTCCGGACTGGATAAGATGAAAGAAGGCGTTAATGCTGAAACGGTTCAGAAATGGCTGAAAGATATAGGCATCAGTGAAAAGGGAGTCTGTCAAAACGACGAACGCTATATCGCTACTCCTTTCGGTTATGAACACGGGGCGAACAAATGTGAAAATGATTATGCGGCGGATATTGAAAAGATACTCAAATATGCACAATCCTGGGCGGAAGACCCGTCCGAAAAACGCCGGGAAGCCCTGAAGCAGTTCAAAGCCATCATGTCGCGCTACCTCGGCGAGACGCGCCGCCCTTACAACGATGTCACGCTCTGGGCGCATTCCTGTTCCACCGCCTCCCTGGCCAAAGCAGTCACCGCCAAAATGCTGATCGAGTCAGAACAGGGGGATTTCTCGGAAGACAACAAATATATGCTCCCTCGCCGCAATTCCGTGGGTGACGTCAACGCCACCGCCTTCGCTTCCATGCTTATCACGCTCGACAGCGACGCGCTTTTTCTCCGCGGCCTCAAGGCGGGCGATACGATCGGGATCGTCCATCAGATCAAAGAAATTTTAGACGCCCTCCAGCGCTACATCGAGGTCGAGCTGCCCGTCGGCAACGTTGCCTACCGCGATGAATACCGGATGCTCGTCGTGCTCCCCTATCTCAGCTCCTGGCCGGGCGTCTTCGAACGCGGCGGCGCGCGCGACCTGCACGCCGCATTCGAGGACGAGCTGCGCGGCCGGCTCCACCGGCAGGTGGAAAATCTGCTCATCAAATACAACTGCCACGAACTGCCCTATGATATCAGTTTTGAAAGCGGATTCCAGCCTTCGCCTGAAACACGCAAAAAACCAATTCCCAAAGAAAATTATTTCCCCCACAGCAAAGCCCTGACCGAGTCCATTCTCAAACAGTCCGCAAATCTGCTCGCCGAACCGCGTGCATGCCGGCTGTCGCCGAATGCTCTGCGGGAACTGGACGGAACACAAAAAAACCCGAACAGCCTCGTCTGCAATGTGTGCGGCGTGCGGAGCTATAAGGAGGACGAGAATATCTGCTCCGCCTGCAAAGACCGCCGTACCGGCCGTGCAGGGAAGTGGGCGAAGGACGCCCTTGCTGCAAAAGAAGGCGACGGAAAGACAACCACCATCTGGCTGCCGGAGGTCGCTGCTCCGGGGGACAACCGTCTGGCGCTCTTTTCGCTATCGTTCGATTTGGCCCGCGTCCATGACGGTTCGCTGTTCAAAGCTTTCGGTCTTAAAGTCGATAATGAAAATGAACTCCGGGTGCATCCCTCACCGGGTCGCCTGCGCAGGTGCTGGGAGGCGTGCCAATCGTTTTTCGATGACGTGAACGAGGAAATGAAAAGTAGCCTGAACGCCAAACGGCTTGCGCTCCAATTCGATGATTCCTCGCCGCCGGGGAATGTGGATCAGATATCCGTTAAAATCGGCGGGCATGATGCGTTCGAATGCCACCGGCACGGCGATTACTGGCTCAGTATCTCACGTTTGAAAAACAGAGAGGCAGAGGAAATCGATCGTCAACAGCGTCAGGGCGATCATATGGCGGCCAAAATAAGATCCAACGGAAACGGCAGCCGGGAAGTGAAAGAAAAACCCATAGTGTCCTCTGCGGAAGCACTGCCCTACCACCCCGCCTTCGAGATAACCAGCTCGCCCGTGCGCTGCGAATTCGTGATCAC
>PUNP01000209.1 GCA_003551785.1 Candidatus Brocadiaceae bacterium
CAAGCGTAACACAGACATTCTTGTCTGTGATTCTTTTTGATGCCAAGACGCCACAGACAGGAATGTCTGTGTTACTCAATATCCTCATTTTGTTAACGATGTACGGCCACTAAGCGCCTAAGATTATGAAAAAAACATGGGAATTTGGCGTTACCGGTTACCAATTAATGGACTACTCACACGATGAAATCATCGAGTTAGTCAAAGATGCCGGAATACGCTCTGTAGAAGCTAACCAAAGCTACGTTGACGGCCTCAATGAAGCAAAAATAACCTCGATTAGCCAGAAGTATGAGCA
Source organism: Candidatus Brocadiaceae bacterium (assembly GCA_003551785.1). The sequence continues at coordinate 299 of PUNP01000209.1, forward strand.
CGCCGGAGTATCACTCGAAAGCTTTCATTTGCCTTTCGGGCAGAACGATGATATAGCATCTTTTTATGAAACCGATCGAAAAAGGACGGTGTCAAATATCTCCGACATTATTGAAAAAGCAAATATTCTGGGCAGTTCTATTGGGATACTGCATCCGACAACAAACCGCTATCGGGTAGACGAAGAAGGTTTTGAAAGATTTTTTGAACAGATGAAAAAAAGCCTCGATACTCTACTTCCTATAGCAGAAAGATGCAGCTTCACAATAGTGCTGGAAAACATGTTACCGGGTAATGGGGGGCATCGTTATGGTTCACAGCCGGAACATTTCCAGGTTTTTCAGGAGCGGATACCGCACGAGCATCTTGGATTCTGTCTTGACACCGGCCATGCGCATGTCTCGCATGGCCCGGACGGACAAGCAAAGTTCATTGAAGTAATGGGGGATAAACTGACGGCCTTCCATCTTCAGGACAATGCCGGCGATCGCGATTCCCATTTAGCGCCCGGCCATGGAACCGTCAACTGGAGTGATGTTTTCCGCTGCATGTCTGAATTAAACATACCGCATTCAGCATGTATTGAGGCCCCCCCTTTTGCATTCAAGAATGGTCCGGCTAATGCATATAACAAGGAAGCCTGGAAAGCACTTATCGAGAATACAACTGCTATCGCCAACAGGGTGTTTTAGGCTTTTCCTAACATCATCACATCGACATTTTTTGTTGATGCTGAGTAACACAGACACTCCTGTCTATGGCGTTGACGGCTCTGAGACCAAATGACTAGCGACGTGGCCGAAAAGGCCACAATGAGCACATACTGCAGCTTCAAATGCAACCGCGCCCCTATCGGGGCGCATTTATCTTTTCATCATTTATTACCCCTGGTTAAAACCAGGGGCTACCTAACCCCGCCCCGTTGGGGCGAAAACAGAGACCTTGCCCCGAACGGGGCAAAGTACGGTAGCCTCGGGTTTCAACCCGAGGGTGATGATTCACACGCATTTTGCGCCCTGAAAGGGCGCGATAGATCGTTGCGTGTTGACTATGATGTGCTTTTCGGCTCGTAGTGGACACTTTCAAGCGTCCCGGGGAGCACGTAGCGATTTACGGACTCCGGAGCCCTTGAAAGGGCTCACTACGAACTTGTTGAAGTCTTCTCGACCAAACCCATGGGAACGTGGCCGAAAGGACCAAAATGAGTCCTTTCATTGAAGTTTTTTATATACTGCTCCCCACCGCTCTCTAAACTCATCAGTAAGTTCTTCACCTTCGGGTTGGAAAATCCGTTTTCTACCTGCGCTCAGTGCATGACTGCGACCGTCATAGAATATTTCAACTTCACCATCAGCGACCTGTACCTGGAAAGTTTCCCTATCCTTCACATGCAGTTCAGCTTCGCCAACGCCCAACCTTGCGTAACCGCGGGGTAATTCAACCACTACCTCCCTGCCACCGTGAGGAGAAAGATATAAAAGCGAACCGTGTTCAAGCACTATTCTGCTTTTATTGCGTATAAGTACCTGACTATGCTGTGATAAAGCAATGTGAATGTTTTCAGAAAGCAACCCCAGGGACAATATCAAAGCCCCCGAATTATCGGCAAAGCTCAACCGCGTCCCCCTGCGGACATAACCGCTTTGCCCCCCTGAGAATACAGAACCGTTGACTAAAGCCGAACCTTCCAAAACTGTTAAACGGGCAATGGGCACGTAGAAATATATTATCGCTGCGATGGTTAAAATAGAGCTGATTAACCCAAAGAGTTTTAAAAAAACAATAAATGTATCATTTGAGGGGGCCGCTACAAGCAGCCCCAATTCATAAAGAGCAATAACAGGCACCGCCATCATTACCTGTGTAGCGGGGTCCGGCGGCGTGAAAAAAGCCGAAAGGATAAAAGCCGTCAGAATCGCATTTTTCCGATTTTGCTTGAACTTCTCCGCACTGACGATATTCCATTTAACAAGATAATAGATCACCAGCGGTGTTTGAAACACGATACCTAATGCAAGCGTCAGCGCCATAAACAAAGATATGTAGGAACTTATCATCAGCATCGGCTCGGTTGTCGGCGGTGCTAATGAAAGTAAAAAACGGAGCGCCAGTGGGATAAATAGAAAATATCCGAAAACCGCACCGGAGACAAAACATAATATCGAAACACCCAATAACCGGATAAAAAAAGAACGCTCGTTCCGATAGAGGCCGGGGGCGATAAATGCCCATATCTGATACAATAAAAAAGGTGCTGCAACAACAGTCGAAACAACAAGGGAGATTTTCAACTGGGCGGCAACCGGCTCCATGTAATCACGATATTTCAGACTCGGACTGATCTGCGTTCCGGCAGCGGTACGTAAGTGCGGCCCCATCAGAACCGAAAGCAAGAACTCACGGAATATCCAGGAAAGGACAAAAAACGCCGCTATCACGATAAGACTGCGTATGATTCGCGCACGGAGCTCTTCTAAATGATCCCCTAACGGCATGATTCCACTTGTTTGCTTGACCTCATTCAAAACCTGAATGTCCTCTGATGTGAGAAATAATAAGATTGTCCCGAGAGGTCAATATATGATAAAATAGATTAATATTCAAGTAACTTTGCTTTTATTTTTCGAATGAAATGACATCCAGTGAAAATAACAAGGTGATAATCGCTATGTCAGGCGGAGTCGACTCCTCTGTTGCGGCTATGAAACTGGTCGAAGATGACTTTAACGTCACCGGTGTCACTTTCCGTTTACCCTATTTCAGCGGCGCGGGTAATACCACGGATAAATGCTGCGGGACGGCCGGAATTGAAGACGCGCGGCGTGTCTGTCATAATTTGGGCATCAGGCACTATACTTTGGACTTCAGAGAGAAATTTGATCAACATGTGCTGCAAAATTTTTACGATGAGTATAGTAAAGGCCGCACTCCGAATCCCTGCATACTGTGCAACGACAAACTGAAGTTTGGCGCTTTAATTGAACTGGCAAAATCCATGAATGCCGATTCAGTTGCTACAGGACATTATGTTCGTAAATCGTTCTCTGAACTCACCGGATGCTTTGAACTTCTTAAAGGAGTGGACGGTGAGGACCAATCATATTTTCTCTTCTCTCTCTCGCAGGAGCAACTCAAATACGCCCATTTCCCCTTAGGTAATTTAACAAAAGAACAGGTGCGCTCCGAAGCTCTCGAAGCCGGGCTGAAGGTTCACGATAAACCCAAAAGCCAGGACCTGTGTTTTGTTCCCGGCGACCGCTATCAGGACCTTTTCAGGCAGAAAAAATCGGAGATGCTGCAGAAAGGAAATATACGACATATAGACGGAAAAGTTCTGGGCCGGCACGATGGGATTGCGCTGTACACCGTCGGACAGCGTAAAGGTCTCGGCATAGCCTGGACAGAACCGCTTTATGTACTGGAGCTTTCTCCCGAATCCAACGAAATCATTGTCGGTGAAAGAAGACATTTAAGTAAAAACATCGTTGATCTGAAAAACGTGAACTGGATACTGCCGGCACCGGAGATCAATAAACCTTTTTGTGCAGTGGTCAAAATACGTTTCCGTCATCCCGGCGCGTCTGCTCTCGTGTGCAGGAAAGATAACGATGCGGCAAGGGTAATTTTTGATTCTCCACAAAATGCCCCCACACCGGGCCAGGCGGCTGTATTTTATAAAGGCGAAAATATTCTCGGAGGCGGCATCATTCACAATTCCTGCAAAAAGGAACAAGGTTCTTAAAACCACTTAAAATATCATCAATAATATGACAATGAAAGAGAACACCATTCAAATGATATACCTTTCGGGTAAATTCATTACGAAAGATAATGCATTGATCAGCCCATTTGACAGGGGTTTATTGTACGGTGACGGTTTTTTTGAAACGACACGGATAGAATCGGCCAGAGCAATGTTCCTCGACCGCCACCTTGCGCGGCTCGAAAAGGCATGTCATCTTACCGGTTGGTCCCCTCTTCCAAATATCCAGGAATTAAAGGAAGCGGTAAAGAGTCTGATCCAAATGAACAAAGTAGATACCGGGTATCTCCGCATATCACTGACCCGCGGACCACATAACGGTTTATTGACTGATCTGAGGGCTGAAACTCCAACAGTATTGATCGAAGCGAAAGCGATGGAGCTGACGCCGCTGTCTTCCCCCAGTCCTTTCACAATCATAAAATCAAAATACACTATCAATGAAAACGCACCCAACGTCGCTTTCAAAACGCTCAGCTATCAGGGGAATATGCTCGCTTTAGCTGAAGGTCGTCAAAAAGGTGCCGATGAAGTTTTTTTTCTGAACTCGGCCGGTTTTTTAACTGAAGGGGCTATCAGCAACCTTTTCTGGGTTAAAAAAGGTGAACTGTATACGCCTGATGTAGAATGCGGGCTGCTGCCGGGGATTACAAGAGATATAATCATAGAAATTGGAAGTGGAATAACAAATGTGCATAAAGGATACTTTCCCGAACAGGCACTGCGAAATGCCGATGCTGCTTTTTGTACCAACTCACTGCGTGGCATAGTTCCAGTCATTAAGATATTACACAATATCTCAGATACTGTTTTCAACAGTCAAAACCACGATTTGATCAAATCAATCATAAGTGAATATGCCGCTGGTTTATGAAATTTGCGGGTTAGCCCGCATTTCTCACAAAGCAACGACACGTATTAGGATAAACGGCTTTAGTGCAAGGAGTTAAGTGAATGATTTATGTTGAATCGTTTTACCTCACTGGCAAATAATTGTAGCAAACGGTGCTTTGCCCTGTGGGCAAGCCTCCAGCGGCGCATCTGCTTTAGAAAGCTGCACTTGCAGTATACGAATACAGCGGCGTTTGCTTTCTGCGCATCTGCACCACTGGAGGCTTGTGAGAAAAGCGGGTTAGACAGTATTAACAACCTGATCTTCAAACAGAAACATCCCACCACCCGATAACTTCCCACCTTTGGCAGCGTAATCAATAACAGCTTGCTGCAGGGAGGTTTTGCAAGGCGCCTGAGCAATATCAACGTCGTTTTCACCGAAGATAAATGTGTATCCGCTCCGGTCCCTTGCCGAACATAAAGCAAAGAGATTAACATTGTTCTGTAAAGTGACAAGCCCGGAGTCTTCGGGCAGCAGTTCTTGAAGACGGGGGTCAAATAACCAAGAAGTGCA
>PUNP01000356.1 GCA_003551785.1 Candidatus Brocadiaceae bacterium
ACCCTGCGGGCGCGTCTTCAGCGGCGCATCTGCGGCAAAAGTCTGCACTTGCAGTATAAGAATACAGCGGCGTTTGACATTTGCCACAGATGCACCACTGAAAACGCGTGAAATATGCAGGATACCACTTTGGACGTCGCACAATAATTGTCCAATCCAACCATTGGACCGGACATCTGCATGAGCAAGGCGGCTCATTTCCCTCACTCTCATGCAGCCGTTCTCGTCTTTCCTTTTTTTTAATTTGAAAATCATCTGTCTTGACGACTTCCTTACTACGGCCCGCCGCCAGCGGGGTAGCTATCGGACTTCTCGTTTTACCGATTTTCCGGCTCAGAACTGACCAAAAATTCCTTACATGCTTTGACTATCTGCGGGCCGAGACGTTCGAGGTGATTTTGGGTGACGGCCCTTGTTATGCCCGAACGGTCCCGGTAAGTCATCTGGCTGAATTCCACACAGAGCGCCGTTATGCCCTGCATCACGGATAAAGCATAAGCAAAAGTCCCTTCTTTCAACGTCCCGAATCGGGCGTCACGGCTGCTGATTTCCGCATGAGCGTCCAGTGCATAGAGAAATTTCTTCTGTCCATCAAACCAACGGGGCGGCAGCGGGTATTCATTGCAATTTTCATCGATAGCCAGTACCGTATGGTTCTTCCAGATACCTCCGGCGTGCAGGTCAAGTGCAAGATCAATGCTCTTTCCGTCATTTGTCCATTCGCGTAAAAACGACATTAAACCGGCAACCTCCGGCTGATCGGCGTCGGCCCAGTCACGGTTCGTATTGATGCCGTTCATGTTGGCGCCGCTTCCCCCATGGAAACTGCCATCGGAATTCACGATCGGCACAAAAAGGAAGACGGTCTTCCGCAGCAGATCGGATATGTCACCCGAAGAAAGCGGGCATTCCGCATCAACTTCCGTTATCCCCGCCAGATATCTTGACGCCACGTCGAGCACACGCCCCGGCGACTGTTCGGCCGGCGAATGCTGTCCGGCCTGCATATAAACCACCTTTTTATCCCGGTCGGGAATGCCGGGGTCGGTCAGCTTGAAAAGCCTTATAGGGCGTCCTTCGACCGAACGTGCCGGTATCACAACCTCGACCAGATCGCTGCTTTTCAGATCGTTTTCAAGCAGGTCAATATCGTCAATAGTGTAAGGTATGAACGTACACAGCCAGGCGGGAAATTTTTTAAACTCGTGCGTAAATGAATAGTATCCGCCGAAAGGGCTGCCCCGGTCGCAGCGGTAATAGCCGTTAGAAATGCGCTGCCAACGTTTTCTGTCGTAACTGACAAACATGCTGCACAGCATACTTGAGCCGCCCGGCACCGGGAGGACGGTCAAGTCCGTTTTTTTGCCGACGGCACTCTCCTCTCCCTCCACCTGCGTGTAGAACCAGTAATTTCCGCTGCCACGGTAGGGTTTGCAGCCGAGAACAATATCATTTTTATCTCGCAGAACGGGATAAAAGACGCTGCCGGCCGGGAAGTCGCATGAAAACCGCAAATTGTCGGGAGATTGCTGGCCCAGAAGGGGGAATTCATTGTTGAGTTTGGCGCGACCGGTCAGGGCGGCGCTGGAGACGGCGCCGTTGAGCGGGTATTCTCCGCTGCGGTCCGAACCTATCCGCAGCGATGCCGATTTTTCGCTGATCTGCGGCTTGTCGAACCCTCGCAGCCGTCCGACCAGTCTCGGGAAGCGCTCGCCGTAGGGGGTGCAGTAAAGATGTACCCGGGAATAGTCCCGGATATACGGCTGACCGGTGCAGCAATGATTGCGGAATGCCGCCGCCACATGCAGCCACCTGCCGGCAGTCAGTCCGTCCGCCATCTGTATCGAGGTCAACCGCCGGCTTTCCCCGAGGTCGTCATACCAGATAAATTCGAGTTCGAGGTGGTCGTTGATCCACAGCCGCCATGCGATGCCCTCTTCACCGGAGAGTTCCGCGATGGTCTGGCAGCCACGCGGCGAATTCTGAAGCGCTATCCAGGACTCAAAGGTGAACTCCTGGGTGTGGAGGGAGGGATGATCTTTGACAGTTATATGGTGTTCCCCGCTGAATACGGGGGCTTCCAACCCCCACGGGGTTTTTAAACGTTCATCGCGTGCGTGGTCGGGGAGTCCGGCCTGCAAGGCATGGGGTGACCGGAACAGGCATGGGTCGGAAGCGGCCAGCGGCCACAGAGCGATCAACTGTTGATCCCCCCGCATTTTTTCGATATTATTTTTCATGGGTATTTGATCATTCTGTTGAACATGGAGTCAAATGACGTGGTTAAAGCTGAGATTGCAGTTATTGCAAGGGGCATGTGACACTATAGGATGATTTGCCTTTCATTTCTGTCAACCAGCCGGGTTGTCCAGAAGGACGTATTATGGATTCAGAAATTTCCTTTTTCGACCCGTTGATGGAGATGGAAGACGGCTTCTCTATCTGGTTGAGAATGAGTTTGACAGGACGTCCATCCGGAACCAGCAGTCGATACGTGATCATTTCATCACTCTTTGTGTACTCCATGGTAAAATCGCCATCCGGCCCCGGCTGTACACCTTTTAAATACTTGAGATTTCCGGGATTGGGAGCAAACATCACATTTTTAAAGCCTGGGTCACCTGGTTTTATGCCGCACAATTCCTGGAGGAAGGCGGTGGGGATGCCCAAACCTGCACCCTGAGCAACAGATCTGCTGTTTCTGCATCGCCATGAACCGGTGGTGCGCTCACCGTATAAACACCACGTTTCCGGCCACGTATCGAGGTCCTGTCTGTCAAGGTTATCCAGACGCTGATGGATCCACCTTAAACCGAGATCCGTCCTCCCCTGATGAAAAAAAGCCGCAGGCAGGTAATGCCAAGCAGGGCTGGCCTGACCAAATTCCTCTTGATGTCTATCCCAATAATCCAGTGCATTATGTATTTTTTCCGGTAATGCCAGCTCCCATAGGGCCACCAGGCTGAGGCCCTGTTCACTGATGTGCGTTTGGCGTTGGCCGTCAATAACAGCATCCACAAAAACACCGCGTTTATCATCATACCAGTCAGTAATGGCTGCTTTTGTCCTCTCAGCCGACTGCTGCCACCGGCCAGGATGAAGTCCGAGCTCGTCGGCAAGATACCCTACACGATGGAAAACCTCTGCAGTCATCGCCTGGAGGGGCAGAAAAAACTCCGCCCTCTGCATGTGCGCCCAATCAAACCAAATATTGTAAGGGGGCAGTTTCATTCGCCCCCGGTCGTCAAGACAACTTTCCACGAGAGTCATGAATTTTTGAACACTGTCCCACATGGATTCCACAAGCGTGAGATCGCCAAAAAGCTGATAATGCTCATAGAGACGCAGCGGTAAGGACAAAGAATGATCAAAAAGGGATTGTCTGTCGTCATCGTGGCCCGGGTAACTGTATCTGTAATGTCCTGTTGCATGCTGACCTTCCCGTGCTTGAGCAAAATATCTCCTTATAAGTGCCGAATCCCCATAATTATTCCATATCGAAGGGAGAATACCGGAACAATCGCCGAGATATTGCCTCCTTTCGCGTGAGGCATTATCCATTGTTCTGTCGACCACGTTCAAGGTAGTTGTTCGTCGAACAATATCAAAAGCTTTCGCAACAGATCTGTCGTCGGCTGTCACCTGACCTCGTTGTACAAAATGGTTTTCAACATGCTCCGCCCAGACTCCTTTAATTTTGACTTCCCCAATGAGGTTGCGAAAAGTCAACTGCATGTAGCGGAAATGCCGCCAGTCATGGGTTTGCCAGCTTTGTGGGCCCGGCCGCATGATATAATGATCAGCCATAGCTGTTCGACGGGAGACATAAGGAACAACTCGCCCTTCCTCGAGTTTATAGGCATAACCAATGTCAATTTGGCCGCCTTCGGCTTCCAGTTCAAACCCAGGTCTGGCATTGATCAACTGCCCAAAATCAAGAATGACAGAAACATTTTGCAGTCCGTCGAACGTATCATAAGATTCCTGAGGCGACGAATTCCGGACGATTGTCACCCCATCTCCCGAACATAAGTTCTCGACTTGTTTGCATGTTGCTTTTGAAAAAGGGCTGATTTTTTCAAGACTCATACGAATGGCCGTATCATGCGGACTGGCTTCACGACGCTGGAGGACTTCACCCGTCTTGAATATCCTTACCGGATAATGTTTGGTCCGTTTCAAGGGCCGCGTTTCTGACGGAATAAGGTTGACCCAGGGAAAAAATCTTGCCTGCGGCTGTGGCGCCCCCCAAAGAGGCGCCTGTTTTTTTATGCAGGGAATGGCAAAGGTCCATTCTTTATCCTGGAATCCCGCTTTACGCCATCCAATGGGGTCTGCTTCAGCGTTATAGAATTCCGGCCACATTGAATCCCCCAACGGCAAGCCTGAAGGTTTAAGATATGCACTGCTATGCCATGCTTTCCATTTCTCGTCGGTGGCAGCAACATTTCTACCTTCTATATCCAGTTGGCAGAGAACACCGCAGGTCTCCGCATGGGCTGTCATGGCAGCTCGCCCCGAATCGTGATAGCACCTCAGTGCTATACAATTATTACCTGGTTTTAAAAAATCTGTCACCATATACGTTTGGTATCTCTTGAACCTTGGATCCGAAATTGGGGGGCCGTATCCCACGATTTTATCATTGATCCAGCATGTCGCTTCCCGTTCTGCGGCCAGATACAGAAAAGCCTGGCCGGCTGTTTCAGCAAGAGAGAATTCAAAACGGAAATACACAAAATTATGTTCGCCGCTATTGGCCGAAGGACACCATATCCACTTTGCCTGCCATTGGCCGGGGGCGGGGTAGGGTTCGGCTTGGTCAGAGAGAAATAAACGATTCATCACTATGTCCTGGGTTTTAAGATTCATAAAAACAATTCTTCCATTTTAGTCTATATTGGTTTTGAATTCCATTACCATTCGTTGGCAGTTCAGCAGCAACCAGCAACAAACAACCACTTTTCCGGCTCCTCTTTTTTTACTTTTATGACTTCGTGACGCCGAATGATGCGTTAAGCCGTTTGCCCGGAGTCATGCAGTCATGGAGTCAATCATAAATCAAATATTGTCGTTTGCCGGCTCGATGTCCCGACTACCACTGGAGGCTTGTGAGTAAAGCGGGCTAGTGAGGGCTGTCCAGTCATGGCACGGGCATGGATTCATAAGAATTCTCACCAATATCTCGCGGCGGCCATGAATCCGGCAATTCAATTCCGTTATACAATTTCTCAGTCATCATTCAGGTTTTTTTCTTAAAGAGTTTGGAGTGGTTGTCAATACCGTATTCTTTGTTTTCACCGGTGACCGGCCAGCGCTTCTTAACTTCCGGATCATTAACATAAGTTCGCAGCGCCTCGGGATCGGCCATACGCCCGACCGCACCGCGCATGCGAGGGTCCTGAACACCGGTGTCGCTCTGGTACAAGGCGATTCCCTGAGCGCCCG
>PUNP01000418.1 GCA_003551785.1 Candidatus Brocadiaceae bacterium
CAAATTTCGACATAATCCCGTCCGGCGTACCAAACCCGGGCATGTTGCTCTTTGATCACGAATCCAAGGGGCGTTCCGGCCATATGCCCACCGCAACACTGACCGAATGCGCCAACGGCGACCTTATTGCTTTCTCCGTAAACTCAACCAGAATCAGGGGCGGCCACCTTTACTATGGATGGAGCGAATACAAACGCTCTACGGACGGCGGGGAGACCTGGGGCGAGCGCCAGGTGTTCGAATATTCCCGCGAAGCCTGGGATAAAAACGATGAACTGGGCCTTGAGGGAAGAGATCGGTTTGGCGTCGTCGTAACCGCGGTCGTCACGGCCCCCGACGCTACGATCGTCGCGTTTTTATCGCCCATCGGCAGCAATGCGAAAAAAGCGGGCTATGCAAGCTGGTCAACCTTGGTCAGTCTGAGTCACGACCATGGGCATAGCTGGGAAGAACCAAGGCTTCTCGGTGATGCGGCACCCGAGGACCGGTCGGGAACTTCATACAACGCCGCTTGGGTGCATGAAGATACCATCTACCTTCTTGTCATAGAAGGAACAGGAGGAGACGGCCCCCTTTCGCTTTACGCATCCCGAGACAACGGAAAGAGTTTCGAGCACCTAAGCCGGGGGCTCTTTCCCGGCAAGAGGCTTTACTACTACAAAACCGGGCGTGTGCTCGAAGACGGCCGAATAGTTGTTTATACCTATAAAAACAACAGAGCCGAGGATATTTTGAGGGTCTTCAGTGATGACGGGGGAAAAACATGGACGGAGCCGGAGAAAGTGGATTTCGCCAAACGCATCCGTAACCCCCAGATGTCCGACCGCGTGAGCGGCCTTTATTTCATGCATGGCCGCTCCGGCTCGCGTGGCCCCTATCCGAACAACCTGGTGCTTTACAGCTCACCCGACAGCATCAACTGGGATGAAGGGGTATATCTGAATAAAGGGGAAGGGGTTGAAAAACCCGGCAGCGACTCTTCCTCGGGTAATACGGTCGTAGGACTACATGACGATGCCCGCCCTGAACGTTTGCTGTTGCAGTCCAGCATATCCTATCATAGGCAGCAAACGAACCAGAAATATTGGTGGATAACACCTCGCAGGGATGCATTTGATTCGGAAATGAAGACAAAACATTGAGCCTGAAGGTAGTCTTTGTAGTCTTTGGTTTAACCACAGTAAGTCTATGTTATGTTGTGCGATAAGCTTTTGAAAGGCTTACGAGAAGCCCTTAGCGGCGTTTTTCAGGGGGTGTTTTGGAGCTGTAACCTTTTTTTTGCCGTTGTCTTTTAATGCTATACCAGGGGAATATTTTTATGCCTAAAATAGTCAGACTGACGACAGTTGTTCGGGATGGAATGCATAATGCTTTTACCGATCTGAAGCACTGGCAGGGGAATTACTGGGTGGGCTACCGGAAGGGCGCCGCCCATGTCTCGATGGATGGAGAAGCGGTGGTGGCCGTTTCAAGCGACCGGCAGCGATTTCGTGAAACAGCCCACCTGAAAATGCGGGGAGACTGTCGCGACCCGAAACTGCTTCCGATCGATGATCATCATATGGCCGCCTATTTCCCGAGCTGGACGGAAGGTGCAGGAAGACGATGGGGTGATGAGAACGGTGCAGAAAGACGAACTCTTCAGCAATATATCACTTTTACGGAAAATGGTTATGACTGGGAGAAGCCTCAGCCCATACTTGAACCGCAGAAATGGCTATGGCGGATACGCCGACATGACGGCCTGTATTACGGTCTGATTCAGGACCTCACGGGCGACTGGTCAAACGGCAATAAACCCCATCAACTTGAACTGGCGGTGAGCAAAGACCTGCATGAATGGAAACATCGCGCGTATGTCGGCGGCGAGCTCGGGTTGAACGAAAGCGACATTTACTGGCATGATGACGGAGAAGCGTGGATCGTGGCGCGTACCGTCAAATCCAGCGAACGTGTCGGCAGCTATTTTGCCTGCGCCTCGCCGCCTTACACGGACTGGGAAGTGACTCCTCTGTTTCCGATGATCCATGCGCCTATATTTATCGAGGACGGGAACAGCCTCTATGTCGCCGGACGTTCCCGACCGGCCCATGAAGGCGATGCTGCTTTTCCGTTTGAAGGCAGCAGTCTCTCGGTTTGGGAGGTCGATCGTGCGAAGGTTACGTCCGTGCTACGTCTGCCTGCCATCGGCGACTGCTCATACCCCGGACTCATCAAGGATCCAGAGGGGCGCGTATGCATGAGTTATTATTCACAGCACGCCTATCATTATGGCGTTGTTGATCAGCCCACAGGAATCGGTATAGGGAAGGCGGTGGCAGACGTCTATTTTGCAGAACTCGAGCTAACTTAACTTAAAACCTGAATTAGGTATTTGACATGAGTCAACAAAAAAAAGAGAATGTATTGGTCATATTTTGCGATCAGTTGCGTACTGACCTTCTCGGCTGCTTCGGCAGCGATCTGGTCCGCACACCGAATATCGATGCTTTGGCCGGCGATTCGATCGTTTTCGAGAATGCCTATACGCCGACGGCGATCTGCTCACCGGCCAGGGCGAGTCTGATGACCGGGCTTTACGCGCACGGCCATCACATGTTCAACAACTCGACGCCTTCATACAGTTACTGCCACCACCTGCCGCCGCAGGTGACCATGTTGCAGGACTGGGCGGACGTCGCCACGGATTACCGGACCGGGTATTTTGGCAAATGGCATATCGGGCCGACGGGTGACCTCTTCAATTCAGCTTTCCATTGCACACATCCGCATGAAGGTGTGGAGCAAGGTGGTCCGCTCTTCGCCGCAGGGCACGGACATCCTAATCTGAAGCTTGGAGAACTTGTCAGGGAGAAGGGAGACAGGAATATGCCGCCCAGTAGAATGACCGGAACAGTCGATGTGCCTTTTGAAGATTTTCCCGACGTGCAGGCTGCCAGGTATACCCGTGAATTTATCGATTCAACCGGTCAAGGGCGTTCTTTTTTCGGTTGTTGCGCTTTCCCGGGCCCGCATTCGCCCTGGCTGGTGCCGGAGGAGTTCGGAATCCGGTACGATCCCGATGACATCCCTCTGTGGTCCAACAGAAACGATCCGCTTGATGGGAAACCGCTCAACCAGCATAAGCTGCAGATCCAGACAAAGATAAGGCAGGGTCATATGGCTGAAGAAACGCGGGATGAGAATCTGAGGCAAAAACTGTCTGTCTGCTTTTCCTACCTCGAACTGATTGACCAATGCCTGGGGGAAACTATCGCGTACCTGAAGGAGAGAGGAGTTTATGAGAATACCGCCATCATTTTCACCGCCGACCACGGTGACATGGCGGGGTCGCACGGTTTCCACAGTAAAGGATCATACATGTACGATGAAATTTATCGGATACCGATGTTGTATAAACCGGCTGGCGGTCACATCCACCGCAGGGTGACGGACCCCGTCCATCTGATGGACGTAACCGCTACGTGCGTGGATATCATGGGCGGGCGAGCGTGCGGTGATATGCTGGAACAGCCCCTGCACGGCCATTCGCTCAGGGCGTTTGAATCGGAAACCCCGAACTGGAGCCGCAAGGTGCATTACGCCCAGTATCACGGCGACTGGTATGGTCACTATTCGGTGCGCATGGTCACTGACGGTCGATGGAAGCTGGTCTGGAATTTTTCGGACCTGTGTGAACTCTACGATCTTGAAAGTGATCCTGACGAGATGCATAATTGTTTTTATGATCCGGGGTGCCGGGAGGTGAGGGAAAAGTATTTCGCGCTCCTTGCCGAAGAAGCGGAAAAAGTAGAAGATGGCCAGGCGCTGAAATTTCTCAGGGATAATCCAGATATGGGGAAGTATGAGGATGCAGCTATGCGGTCTTTCTTCAAGCAATAAGGAGATTTAAAGCCAATGCAATACACAGAAATAGGCGGAGAAAAATGTTCCCGACTGATGCTGGGCACTGTCCAGTTCGGTCTGGACTACGGCATATCCAATAAAAAAGGCAAGGTGCAGTACCCGGATGCCAGAGATTTGGTTGAACTGGCGCTTCGGGAAGGAGTGAACGCCTTCGATACCGCGCCGCTTTATGGTGACAGCGAAGTGGTTCTCGGAAAGATTTTCTCCGATCTTAAAATAGAAGAGAATGATATATTTTTGTCCGATAAAATCCCGCCGCTACCGGATGGGGTATCCTCGCGAAAAGCAGGAACATTCATTGAAGATTCGATAACTAATTCGCTGGACAAACTGGGTGTTGATTATTTGGATGTCTGTCTCTTCCATAGGGAAAAGGACGCCCCTTACCTGGATGAACTGGAAGCTATCGTGGACAAAGGTTTAATCGGGAAGGCCGGTGTGTCCGTTTACAGCCCTGGTGTCGTTAGCAGCATTTTAGAAAATAGAGATACCACTTCCGCATTCCAAATCCCCGCCAGTCTTTTCGATCAACGGTTCAAGAGGGCGGGTATCTATGAAAAGGCAAAAGAGAAAGGATCACCCCTTTTTGTGCGGAGTGTTTTTTTGCAGGGGTTGATTTTTATGGAACCCGAGTCTTTGCCGGCCGATCTCATCGGCGTCCGGGCCATACTGGAAGAACTGCGTGCCCTTTGTGATGAAAAATGCCTTGACCTCGCCGAGCTTGCTATAAGATATTCTCTGGCGCTCGAAAGCGTTAATTCATTGGTAATGGGGGCAGAGAGTACCAGGCAGTTGAAGCAGAACCTGGATGTTTTCAGCAAAGATCCGCTGGACAAAAGTTTATGCAAGGATATTGAAGGTATTGTCGGCAGCCTCCCCGAATCCGTATTGCTCCCTTTTAACTGGAAAAAAAAGAATTTAAATGATTTAAAGAGGAAAAATGATGAATGAAAAGCTGAAGGTCTTGGTGGTAGGGTGCGGTTCAATGTCCCGCAGATGGTGCAAAGTGGTTTTACAAGAACTTGACATAGCTGCCTTGGTGGATATCAAAAAGAAAAACGCCGAAAAGCGAGCAAAAGAGTGTGGTCTGGGGATGGAATGTGTATTTGATGATCTGGATGACGCACTTGAAAGCACGCAGCCTGACGTCGTCTTTGACTGCACCGTACCGGAGGCACATTACGAGGTAACGATGAAGGCACTGTCAGCCGGATGTCACGTGCTGGGGGAAAAACCGCTTGCCGATTCGATGGAACGGGCAAGCGAAATGGTTAATAATGCCCGGCGGACGGGGAAGCTGTATGCTGTTATGCAGAATCGCAGGTACCTGCCCACCGCTCCCCTGACGACTGAATTTATACACAGCGGTGTCGTCGGCGACGTTACCACCGTCAATGTCGATTTCTATATCGGAGCACATTTTTCCGGATTTCGAACGATGATGAACCATCCACTTCTTCTCGACATGGCCATACATACATTTGATCAGGCAAGACAATTGACCGGGGCCGACCCCGTCGAGGTCTATTGCAAGG